>NZ_FOHY01000025.1:0-33268 GCF_900111525.1 Prevotella sp. kh1p2 | reverse complement strand
AAGTGCACTTAACAGAAAAACCTGACAACTATATTTCCACATAAGAAATTTATTGTCAACCTAAAGAACATTTAACTACAAAAACTGTCAACTAAATCCAGGACAGGACAAGCTTTTTCTGCATCGGATGATGCCGACGGGAACTTTCGACACTTGTCGCACGATTGTGTGACAAGTGTCGTATAATCGTGCGACAAGTGTCGAAAGTTCCTGAAAGATATCTTCAGTACCTAAGATGGGATGTTTTCCGACCGCAAAACGATGACGTGTGAAAGCCGGCACATTTGCAGCCCATGCTGGCAAATACGCATTTTTACGGGTCCGAAAACAGTTTTTTATCCGATTTTATTAAAATATTATCGGTTTTTTATTATCTTTGCAACATCATGGTAAACAAATATGAACAAATTCATAACAATCAACTAACCTAAAACATCATGCAAAAAAGTATTATTTTCATGACCCTGTTCGCTGCTGCAACTATCACTGCAAGCGCACAGGAAAAGAAAGTCACATGGATTAATAATGTGAAACTCTCAGGTTACGCCCTGACTCAATATCAGTACAGTGGCCAAGAGGGCGCAAAATCCAATTCATTCAATATCCGCCTGGCACGTGTTTCGCTCGACGGTAGAGTGATGCAGGACTTCTATTGGAAAGCTCAAATCCAGTTTAACGGCAATACTTCGACCTTAGGTAGCTCGCCCCGCGTTGTCGACTTGTTTGCCGAATGGCAGAAATTCGAGTTTTTCCGCGTCAAAATTGGCCAGTACAAGCGACCCTTTACATTTGAAAATCCGATGAATCCCATCGACCAGGGCTTCATGGGTTACGGTCAGAACATACAGAAACTGGCCGGTTTCTCCGACCGTGCAGGCGGCAATGCCAGCAACGGACGCGATATAGGCTTGCAGTTCCAGGGTGATTTCCTGAAGAATGCAGCAGGCCGCAACCTCCTTCACTACCAGGTTGGAGTGTTCAATGGCCAAGGTATTAACGTGAAGGACGTGGACCAGCAGAAGGATATCATTGGCGGTATGTGGGTTATGCCCGTAGCCGGCATGCGCATAGGTGCCTTTGGCTGGACAGGCAGTTACGCCCGTAAGGGCACCTGGACCAACGACCAGGGGCAGCCGGTAAGCGGTACACGCAGGCTACAACAGCGCCGCTACGCTCTTTCCGGCGAATATCTGGTCAACGACTGGACATTCCGCTCGGAGTATATTCACTCCACCGGCCTGGCTTTTGCCAAGACAATGCAGAGCACAAGCGAGACTAACTGCGATCTTTCTGCCAATGGCAACAAGGCCGACGGTGTCTACGCGCTCGTCATAGCCCCTGTTATACAGAAGACATGTCACGTAAAGGCACGCTATGATCTGTACCGTCCCAACGGAGAATGGAGCAAAGCAAGAACGCAATACGAGATTGGCGCCGACTATGAATTTACAAAGAACTTTGAAATAAGCGCCGAGTATGCACGCATCAACGACCGCAGTTTGGCCAAGCATAACTACGACATCATTGATGTTCAGGTAAGTTTCAGATTCTGAACTGCGCCTATCTGCGAACCTAAGAAAACAGCATTTCAACCTTCCGAAATGCTGTTTTTTTATTCATAACCATACATTTTTCCTTCAAAAGCTATCAGCTTATTGAAAAAATTGATATATTTGCCAAGTTAACTTTGCAAAAGCAACGATAAAACATTAATCAATAACCATAACAAACAAGAACCATGAACATTCCATCAGTTTTCTGGCTGGTTCCCATTGCCAGCATTGTAGCCTTGTCGATGGCCTGGTATTTCTTCCGCTCCATGTTGAAGGAAGACGAAGGCACACCGCGTATGAGAGAAATAGCAGAGCATGTACGAAAAGGTGCCATGGCCTATCTCAAGCAGCAATACAGAGTTGTGCTCATTGTATTTATCGTATTGGCCATAGTGTTTGCATTCATGGCGTACGTGCTGAAGGTACAAAATCCGTGGGTGCCCTTTGCTTTCTTAACGGGCGGTTTCTTCAGTGGGCTCGCCGGGTTCTTTGGAATGAAGACGGCAACTTATGCCAGCGGCCGGACAGCTAATGCCGCCCGGCAGGGACTGGACCGTGGACTGCGGGTTGCATTCCGCTCCGGAGCCGTCATGGGACTGGTCGTTGTGGGCCTGGGACTCCTGGATATTGCCATCTGGTTCATCGTGCTTAACTTAGCCTACAGCGGCGATGACATGGCTCTCATCACCATCACAACCACCATGCTTACCTTCGGCATGGGAGCCTCAACGCAGGCGCTGTTTGCCCGTGTGGGCGGAGGTATCTACACCAAGGCGGCCGACGTGGGTGCCGACCTTGTGGGGAAGGTTGAGCAGGACATACCCGAAGACGACCCGCGCAACCCCGCCACCATTGCCGATAACGTGGGAGACAACGTAGGAGACGTAGCCGGAATGGGCGCCGACCTGTACGAGAGCTACTGCGGAAGTATCCTCTCTACGGCTGCCTTGGGAGCAACAGCCTTTGCAATGAATGGAGACATGCAGTTGCGTGCCGTCATTGCGCCCATGATTATAGCCGCCGTAGGCATCTTCTTGAGCCTTATTGGCATTTTCCTCGTAAAGACCAAGGAGGGTGCATCGATGAAAGAGCTGCTCCACTCGCTGGGACTGGGCACCAACGTGAGCGCAGTTTTCATAGCCATCGCTACGTTCGTTATCCTCTATCTGCTGGGAATCAGCAACTGGCTCGGGCTCAGCTTCTCGGTAATCAGCGGACTGGCAGCCGGTGTCATCATAGGTCAGGCCACCGAATATTATACATCCCAGAGCTACAAACCCACTCAGAAGATTTCAGAAGCCAGCCAAACCGGCGCGGCTACCGTTATTATAAAAGGTATAGGTACGGGCATGATTTCAACCTGCATCCCTGTTGTTACCATCTGTGTGGCCATTATGCTCAGCTATCTGTGTGCCAACGGATTTGACCTAAGCATGAATGCAGAATCTGTGAGCCACGGACTTTACGGCATCGGAATTGCGGCCGTGGGCATGCTTTCCACCCTTGGCATCACACTGGCAACCGACGCCTACGGTCCCATAGCCGACAATGCAGGCGGCAATGCCGAAATGAGTGAGCTTGGAGAAGAGGTTCGCAGCCGTACCGATGCACTCGATGCTTTAGGCAACACGACAGCTGCAACGGGCAAGGGATTTGCCATTGGCAGTGCCGCTCTTACGGCTTTGGCGTTGCTCGCATCGTATGTGGAGGAGATAAAGATAGCCATGACCAGATCCATCAAGGAGGGTTCGCAGTTCGTGGACGCTGCAGGACAAGTGTTCGACCCATCGAATGCTTCGATAACCGACTTCATGGAGTTCTTCCAAGTCAACCTGATGAACCCCAAGGTACTCGTTGGAGCCTTCATCGGTGCCATGGCGGCATTCCTCTTCTGCGGCCTTACGATGGAGGCTGTTGGGCGTGCCGCCCAGAGTATGGTGAACGAAGTGCGCAGGCAGTTCCGCGAGATTCAGGGCATACTCGAAGGCAAGGCCACGCCCGATTACGGCCGTTGCGTGGAAATATCCACCCGTGCGGCACAGCACGAGATGATTCTCCCCTCGCTGCTCGCCATCATCATCCCCATCATAGTTGGCATCATTCTGGGCGTGGCAGGCGTTCTGGGACTCCTCGTTGGCGGTTTGGCCGCAGGATTTACGCTGGCTGTATTCATGGCTAACGCCGGAGGCGCATGGGACAACGCCAAGAAAATGGTGGAAGAAGGCCATTTCGGCGGCAAAGGTTCCGAGTGCCACAAGGCCACCATCGTAGGAGATACCGTGGGCGACCCGTTCAAGGACACCTCCGGACCAAGTCTGAACATCCTCATCAAGCTGATGTCAATGGTCAGCATTGTGATGGCCGGGTTGACTGTTGCTTTTATATAAAAAGATTTGTATATCTTCTTTAAAAAATGTAACTTTGCAGTCAACATCAAATTTGCAGCTCTAAACAATGACAGAAGTAGAACATTCTCACCACCATCATCACCATCTTGACGATTCTGAGGTGTGGAAAAACAAGAACTTAGCAGCCAAGAAACGCAGAAAACTGATAGGAAACATCCTCTTTGTGTTCCTTACCTGTCTGGCTGTAATCATCATGTGTGCCGTAGTATGGATGTACACGGCCGAGTAAAAATAAACAATTTCTCAAGTGATTAACAGACCCCCGGCAGCTGCTTTATCAGCTGTCGGGGCTTATTCTTTTATTCCTCGCTCCGCCAAAGGCCACCTTTATTATTTCATGTTCAGCCCAACGGTTGCTCTGTAAACGCTTCAGAGCCGTGCAGAAGCATCTGCCCAAGGAGCTTGAACATGTACTTCGCGAACTTTCGACACGTGTCACACGATTGTTCGACAAGTGTCTCATGATTGTGTGACACTTGTCAAACGACAGTGAAGCCATCTCACTACGACAGTGAGGCCATCTCACTACGATAAGGAGGACATCTCACTACGACAGTGAGGCCATCTCATTACAATAAGGAGGCCGTCTCACTTAAATTGTCCGACACTTACCAGAAGTTGAAAAAACAACATGCAAGCCTCCGAGTTCACACATTCGGGAACCCGACAAGGAGTTGTTGCCAATGCAGGTAACCAAAATTCGCACAAAACTCCATGCCATTACGGTACTTTCGTGATGAGTTGATGTATCGGCACTCACGTTTATTTATGTTTCTGAAACAAGTTCATGAAAATTCCGTCTCAAACACTTTAAAATGTACTTTCTTTGAGATTGAAGTCTAAAAAATAACAGAATTTTATGTATGTGTGCCCACACACCATTTTTGTTAGAAAAAAAGTGTAGAAAAAGTTTGGCATTATGAAAAAATCACTTATCTTTGCAAGTGTTATCCTGAAAACAATCTTTTTACCTTAAAAGAACTAATACCTATTGAAGATTTGAAGCGGTTGGCTGTGAAGCTCATCGCTTTTTTTGTGTCCATACGCAAGTCCGGGTCGATAAGGTTCGTTCATCAACTTTTCAGGAAAACATCTTTCGTCCAAACATACATTTACAATACGGGCTCACCCGGTGTTGGATGAGCCCTTTTAAATCAGTCGCAGCTGTTGCAGGCTGCCAGCACCATGAACAGATAGTGGCTGCTGGCGCCGCCAAGACAGTACTCCATCTGCTGCCAGAGGAAGGGGAAATCGAGCAGTTCAGGATAGTCGGGCCGGATGAGGGCTGTGCCTGAAGCCACGCCGCCGGGTATGTACGACCAGTCGGCTCGGTTCATACCGTAGGCTACTGTGGCAGAACGGGCTCCCACTCCCGATGCAAACGAAGCCGTATTGCTGCCGGGATGACAGCCTAATACGAAATTGAGCGCACTGTACAACAGCTGGGGTGAAAAGAGTTGCGGATAGGCTTTGTGGAGGAAGTAATGGCGGAAAGCAAAGCTCTGGATATCCCATCCGGCTCCCCAAATCTGCGGACGGTAAGGCACGCCGTAAGGAGTTTCGGCCGCCAGGCTGTGCACTTCACGGCTGTAAGCTGCCAGTGCTTTGGCAAAATCGCTGCTGAAACCAGTGGGAGCAGTAAGCGACCACTCGGCCAGATACCAACCGCAATCGGCAATGTAGCCAATGATGTCTTTCTTGCGGCTGAGGATGTAACGCTCATAAGACTTGTCGCCGGTGGCAGAAAGCAGTTCAAGTGCGGCATGAACTTTCTCCAATCCCTCGTAACGGGTTTGCCGGTAGAGGGTCTGGGCTATCTGGATGCAGTGTGCACTCAGCGTATCGTTGAAGCCCCGGAGGCAGCGGCCTACGCCTGCAAGCTGAGCTGCTGTTGTCATCTCACGCTGCGGATTGTCTTCGGTAATTATCCAACGGTCGTCGCTGTTGCCCGGTTTGCCGTCCGTCATGGCAGAAGCATCGCCTAACAACACATACTGCCGAACGCTGTTACAGATGATGCCTCTGTACAAACGGCCTAAGGCAAGATATCCGTTCACCACCGTCAAGGCTCCGTTCTCAATCTGCTGCATCACGTCATTGCGGCCGTCGGGCTGATGAATCTCTGTTTCGTGCTTCTCATAGTCAATGGAAGTTACGTCTATCTCCGGATGAAACTGTTCCATAGTCAGTGCAAGGATGTAGGCTTCTCCAGCCTGCGACTCAATCCGCAGGTCGTAGTCGCCGGCATCGTGCCATCCGCCTATATTCACTCCTGCAACCTTTTCCAACGCTGCATAACGTGAGAGCCCTGCTTGCTGCACGTAACCGTCGATGTGACTGTGGGCCGGAGCCATCAGCGCATCATCCAGATGACAGGCTCCATGCCACACGCGATACTTCTCGCTTACCCGCATGTGGCACATCTGCACAGGCAGAAAATACTCCACTACGGGCTGCCAAACGCCACGGGAAAAAACATCCGGGCCTATGCGGAACACGGAAGAGCGGCTCTCGCCATAGCGAACCTGGTAGAGACCCGGCTCGCGGATATAGGTAAAGTCGGCTTTCAGATAATTGTATCTCAAGAACTTACCCCAGCCGACTGGCGTAAGCGCGCGGACAAGATGCTCTCCATCGGAGTCTATCCGATAAACTTCAACCTTGCCGGAAATGCTTTCATTGGCATCAAGTTCGATAACTGCTTCCTTCTTTTGGGCCAGCAGATAGCCTACCTGTGAAGTCTGCACGACGGGCTTGTAACGCCATCCGGAAACCACGTTGGGGGTTATCACCCACTGCACGGCGCCCTTGGTAGCTCCCGGCTGGACCTCACTGCGCAGCACGAACCAGCCGTTATTATGGTTCATACGGCCGTCATAGAGCTTCAGGTCGCCAGCCAGCGACTCGATGGTAACGCGCTGTAGCGGGTCATCCGGCCTGCTGGTAAACCTACGCCCCACTGCATAAGGCTCGGCTATGATATCATCGGCCACCATCGGACTATAGCCGCTGCCAATCAGTTGGTTGAAATCAGCCTCGGGTTTGCCCTGCTGATGATAGCTGCCCGTATGCTTATAGTTGGGTTCAGTGAGAGCCAGGGGCGAGTTGGGTTGTTGAGGATAGATGCCCGACTGCGTGTCCATAATCCACGGCTTGCCAAAGAGAACGCCGGGATAGAACTCGAAATTGAACCCTACTTTTCCCAAAAATTCGGCAGGAATAGGGCGGTCGAGGTCAACGGTCACCACGATGCTCCGCCCACGACTCTCTACTCTGACGTCATAACGCAACTGAAGGTTGGGATAAATCATGGGATTGAAGCCCGTCATGTGCCGTGAAGAATCCGGATAACAGAGCGTAGTGGTGATGCTGCCGTCGGCTACTTTACGCGACAGTTGCTTCGGAACGGGCTGCCATTGGCCCGGAGTGGCCTCCAGACGCAAGTCTCCGTTGGTGGCAATGCGTTGGCCGTGCATGATTAATCCTACCCCGCCCTGATGGCCTTCGGGGTAAATATCATCGAAGACCATCACGTCTACGCCTCCACTATGGAAGTACCTGCCGTCGGTTAGCTTGAAATCATGTGCTGAAACCACAACAGGCAGCACGAGAGTAATGAAGAGCAAGAATAGATTTTTCATTTGATGATGATTGTGATGAAACTGACTGATGGCAGGTGAACACGCAACTGGCCGCCGCTGAGCTCTGCTCGGTGCATCGACATGTGCTCCTGCTGGTTGGTAACATATACTTCGGCTGCGGTCTTATCGGCTGGTAAACCAGACACCAACGCATCGCATGCAGCGCCATTGTTGACCATGTGGACAGCATACTGCCCCTGGGCTATATTGCCGAACGCCGCTGCATTAAGCGTTGACTTACTGCTGATAACCGGCAAGGCGAAAGCGCCGGCGGGCGTAGCAGCCAACTGCTTGAGGTTGAAGAAACGCTGCGTAGGATGCAGCTCGCCGGTAGAACGATAGATGCCTCCGCCCCACAGCAGCGAGTAATCGCTCGTGAGCTGCCACTGAAGGATGCTGAGTGGCTGACAGATTGAGCAGAGTTTCGGCCAAGGAAGGACGAATGAAATCGAGAGTAGTGGCGTCGGAATTATCACCCAACAGCAGCTTAGTCTTCAAGCCGCGCTTGGCCAGGCACGCTCCGAACTCACGAATGAAACGAGCATGCTCCTCGGGGGTGAAGATGACGTCGATGCCTATATCGCTCTCATTGAAAGAGAAAGCGTAAAACTCGATGCCGTAGCGCGTCTTTGCGTACGTTATATAATCGGCCAGGCTCTTGGAAATCCTGTCCATCTTGGTCTGGTCGAGTTCTTTGGCAGCCACGCCGTTACGGGCCGGAAAGCGGTCGTTAACCTTATCGAGCGCCCACTCTGGTGGAAACCAAGCACTGAGAATGACGGGCATGCCCATAGCATACAGACGACGGGCCATCTGCAAGCTCTGTTCAACATGACCATCGAGCTCCGACTGGCTCATGGGCTCCATCTCCTCACGCGGTTGCCAGCGAGCCCAGGGCAGCTCTACCCTACCGAATGCCACGCGCATGTTATTCAGACAATAGTCGATCACAGCCGGGTCATGCTGCGGGTTCTGCAAACGGAAGTTGCCTCCTAACCCCATAAACCTGTCACCCGGCCGAGAAACATCCATGCTGACGCGGGCTTCCGAATGGTCGACAGTACCATCGGCAGTAAGCGTAGCTTCAAGAGTTGCTGACTGTTGCGATGCTTCCAACATGCGAACCAGCACACGACGACCCTGTCGAGTGATGCCTGCATTCTTTGAAAAACGGAAAGTAAGATGCCGGTTAGCCGAACGCACGTCGACCATTGAGCGCGAAACGCGGATGCGGGCAGCAGCGTAAGTGGAGCTGTTGAAATCGAGCAGCAGTGCAGCTGCCTGATGACGGCTCTCTGCGGCCTTGGCTTCTACGCGGATGAGAGCCTTGCCTCGCCCCGTATCAGTAACCTTCTGCACAAAGGCCACACCGTCAATGGTCAGTTCAACCTGCTGCGTGTTGCCGTCGCGATGGTACGTAGACTGCTGCCGTTCCTTGCCGGTTGTCCTGTTGCCGACCATCAAGGCCGTTTCAAAATCTATCAGCTCGCCATCCAGCCGGATGCCCGAAATGTTGCTCCAGGCCATTACTTCCGTTTGGGCTTACATGCCAAGCGGCAGCAGCAACGTAAGTGTTAGGAATAATAGTTTTTTCATTAGGATTATAAAAATAGGTAATTAATTCTTCTACTTCTTAGCTTCTTTTAATCTCGCATCAATCTCGAAGCCCATGCGGGCGTTATGATAAGGACAATACCACATACTGGCCTTGTCTTCATTCAGGTTCGGACGGCCGTCGGCAGAGATGCTTTTAAACCATTCGCCACACTCGGTATCGATGACATACTGCTTGATGTAATTCCATGTTCGCTCGGCAGCACGCAGATAGCGGGCCTCTCCGGTGAGCTGCCAGACATTGACACAGCCCAATACTGTTTCGGCCTGACACCACCACTGGCTGTCGCGGCGCAGCTCGTTCCCATTGCGTTCGTACATCATTCCGCCCTTATCGTTCAACCCATCGGCCAGTGCCGCATCACACAAGGCCAACGACAGCTTGCTGCAGCGGGCCGTCAGGCTGTCGTCGTCCAGCAACTCTGCAGCCTCCGTCAGCAACCACGATGTCTCTATGTCATGTCCATAGGAGTCTATATCGTTCAGATTATTCCAGTTGCTGTCAAAATACAGGTTCAGATGGCGGGTCACCGGATTGTAGAACTTGTCGGCCATGAGCTCCGTGAGCCGGTGCAGACGCTCTCTTAACCCGGGGTTGCGCCACACGCGATACAATGCCGTGTAGGCCTCGAGCACATGGATATGGGTGTTCATAGTCTTGGTGGCCACGCCATCACCATCATAACCTATCTTCTCAGGTTGCTGCCAGTTGCGGGCAAAAGTCTCGATGTAACCATCTTGAGCATGGTCGCGGATAATGCGTTCCATGGTGCGGTAAATCTCTACTGCACGCTGCAGGCTCTCTATGTTGCCCGTAGCTCTGAAATGTTCGGCCAGTCCATACACGGCATACGAGCAGCCATAAGTCTGCTTCGTACCGTCAAGCAGGCTGCCGTCGGCTCTTACCAGCCAGTAAGCTCCACCGTATTCTTCGTCCACGAAATGGTCTATGAAATAGCGCTGTGCCCTGTCTGCCATCGCTTTATACACGGAGTCGCCATACATCCGGTAAGCAGTAGAGAACGTCCACAATATCCGGGCATTCAGCACACCACCCTTTGGGGCATCTGCAACGGGCGTACCGTCACGCTTCAACCTGCCGTAGAACCCGCCCGAAGGGTCGACTGCATGATGAATCCAGAAAGGAAGAATGTTCTCCTTCAGATCTTTCACTATCTCGGAGCGAAGTTTCGCCGGCGATTGGGCATGTAATGTCAAGGTTGAAAAAAGTGCTGCGGCGAGCAGAATGTGTCTGAACATGATGACTATATGTTGGTTTCTACAAATATAAGCAATAATCTCAATTCGCCTGCACATTACCCACGGAAAAACAATGCGAATAAAGAAATGTATTGGTTTTTGCAAAACTAAGCAAAGCCCACAGCCTTTCGGTTCCGGAATACGGAACCGCTTGCGTTGCAGATTGATGTGATGACACAAATTATCACACTCCGGCAGAAGACCAAGAGGCTGTATTCCGGCTTGTAAAATGAATACTGCCAGGTGGTAATTTGATAGTTGCAGGAACTTTTGACAAGTGTCAAACAAATGTGCGACAAGTGTCTCACAATCGTGCGACACTTGTCGAAAGTTCACGAAGCATCTTTTCAAGCACTCATTCCGGTGCCGGAAGAAAGCTAATACGGCATCAGTTTCAGGCTCGCTCCTTACTCCGAAATCGTCGCATAAACAGTCAGCAGCTCATAATAAAAGAGTCCGGCAGTCGTTGCAGACTACCGGACTCTTTCTGTTTTACGATAACCGACGGTGCCCCATCAGCTATACATTCATTTTGCCTATACTGCCGCAGCTATCCAGTCATAAACAGCAGAGCAGATGCCGAAGAGCAGGATGCCCGTTGTACACAGAGCCAGGGCAAACCGGGTGCTGGCGGCACTACGGAAGGTAGGCAGCGGCGTCTCGTTCTTCTTGATGTACATGGCCTTTACAATGAGCAAATAGTAGTACAAACTCACAACGGTGTTAACCAAGGCGATGAACACCGTGGCATAAGCCAGGGCTCCGATGGTGGTGTTAATCTGTGCTCCCTTGACGGCAGCCATGAACACGAAGAACTTGGAGAACATGCCTGCAAACGGCGGAATGCCACCGAGAGAGAACAGTGCCAAGGTCATCAGGAAAGCCAGCTTGGGGTTTGACTGGTACAATCCGTTGTAACTGTCAATGTCAACTACGCCGTTGTTATGCTCCTCTATGCTGCTGATGATGCTGAACACGGCCATATTAGCCACCACGTAAATAAGCACATAGTAGCTCAAAGCAACGGTGCTCATGCCGGAACCGCCGATAACAGCCAGCATGATGTAGCCGGCCTGCGAGATTGAACTGAAGGCCATGAAGCGCTTGAGGTCGGTCTGATGGATAGCAAACAGGTTGGCTACGGTAATGGAGAGCACAACCACTATCATGAGCAGATACTGCCAATACTCAGTCAGCGGGGCAAACACCTTCATCAAGATGGCACACAGCGCAAATGCTGCAGCACCCTTGGACACCACGCTCAGGTAACCCGTTACAGTTGTAGGGGCACCCTGGTAGGTGTCGGCTGTCCAGAAGTGGAACGGTACGAGCGAAATCTTGAAGCCGAGTCCGCTGAAGAAGAACACCATACCCATGATGGTGAGCGGTGTTGCACTGATACGAGTGGCTACATCGTCAAAGTAGAGGGTGCCGCACGCTGCATACAGGAAGCTGATGCCGTAGAGCATCACCCCGCTTGAGAAGGTTGCGGTAAGGATGAACTTAGCTCCGGCCTCGGCAGAGTGGTGGCGGTACTTGTCGAGAGCTACGAGGCAGGCCATAGGTACGGATGCCATTTCGAGCCCGAGGAAGAACAGCAGGAAGTGATTTGCACTTACCATCATGTTCATTCCCAGCAGAGTAGAAAGGACGAGCAGGTAGAATTCGCCCTCCTTGAAGCTCGTGTCAGGACGCTGCATCCACTCGCGGCTCTGGATGAGCACGATGAGCGTGCCCAGTGCCAGCACGGTCTTGATGACACCAATGGCCGGTGAAGTCTGATACATGCCGGCAAAGGTCGTGGCATCTGCCGTGGGGAAGATGTTAACAACGATGTGCGCCAAGAGCAGGATGCACACCAGCGGATTGAACCACTTGCGTGCGCCGGGCGCGTCGGTGGGCTTTCTGGCCGTACAGAAGTCTGCAATGAAGACGATTACCAGAAGAACCACCAAGGTTACTTCCGGAATCATATTTAAAAATTGACTGTAATCTATATTCATGATTTTACCAAATGTTTAGATCAAAACTTATTATCTTCTATTACAGAGAGGCCAGCGTCGCAAACTGCCCGATGTGATTGATGATAGGTGCAACGGCATCCTGGATGACATTGTCGGCCCACAACGGGAACAAACCCAAACCGGCCACGCAGGCAATGAGGCCGGCCACGGCGATGCGCTCGTCCCAAGTAGCATCATGCAACTTGTAAAATTCCTGGTTGGGTATCTTCTGGTACAGTATCTTACCTACAACACGGAGAATGTAAACGGCCGTTATCACGATGGAAGTACAGGCTATGATAGTGGCCACACGGTGGAAAGTGTCAGCATTCTCGAATGAACCCACGAAGATGGTCATTTCTGCCACGAAGCCCGAGAAGCCCGGCAGACCAAGGTTAGCCAAACCGGCAACCACGTAAGCCACAGAGAGGAAGGGTACAACCTTCATCAAGCCGCCGAGCTTGCGAACGTCGCGTGTGCCGGCACGGTGGTAAATCATACCGATAACTGCAAAGAAGAGAGCCGTCATCAGTCCGTGCGACAACATCTGGAGCACTGCACCCGTTATGGCAGTTTGCGTGAGCATGAGCAGGGCGAAGAGTACCATGCCGCAATGAGAAACGGAGGAATAAGCGTTGATGTATTTCAAATCAGTCTGTACACAAGCCGAAAGTGCACCGTAAACCACCGAGATGGTTGTCAGTACGAGGAACACCGGCGCCCACATGTCAAGTGCCTCGGGCAGCAGATACATGCCAATGCGGAAACAGCCGTAGCCTCCCAACTTCATCAGTACGCCGGCATGCAGCATGGAAACGGCCGTAGGAGCCGACGCATGACCGTCGGGGCTCCATGTGTGGAACGGGAACAGGGCTCCCAGCACACCAAAGCCAATGAAAACAAACGGGAAGAACACCTTCTGTACATTCTCCGGAATATTGGCCATGGCGGCAATTTCATTCACGTTCATGGTGGTTGCCCCACTGAAGAAGTAGATACCCAGGATGCCGAGGATGAGCAATGCAGAACCACCCATAAGCATCAGGGTGAGCTTCATGGCAGCGTACTCCTTGGGGCCGGTGCCCCATACGCCGATGAGCAGGTACATGGGTATAAGCGCAACCTCGTAGAACATGAACATGGTAAACATGTCGGTAGAGATAAAGAAGCCGAAAACACCCGAGCTCAACAGCACGAACCAAAGGAAGTACTCCTTGGTGAGCGGCTGGAGCTGCCAGCTGGCAAAGGTTCCGGTGAATACGATGATGGCCGACAGCAGTATCATCACTACCGAGATACCGTCAACGCCCACACTGTAAGCAATATGTAAAGGGGCAAACCAGGGAATGCTGTAAGCAAACAACATCTCGTCGGTATTGCCGGCGGCACGAGCCTGGATAAAAGCAACGGTGAGCCAAATGGCCAGTATCAGCAAGGCACTGGCCCCTACTACCATCACACCACGTACCTGATTCAGGTTGCGTGACAGCCATAGGCCTATCAGCATCAGGAACGGGATAACTACGAATAATGTTAATATAGACATAATTCTTATATTATATGCAAAGTAATATCAATGTTAAGGCTACACTGCCCGTGAGAAACCAGATGGCATACTGGCGCACATCGCCACTCTGCCAAGGCCTGATGGCTTCACCGGCTTCGTTCGTACCCCATGCGAGGAAGTTGAAGGTTCCGTCTACCACGTGCCGGTCGAACCAGGCTATAGGCTTAGAGAAGCAAGCGAACACAATCTGATGTGTGAAGAACTGCCACGCATCGTCTATGTAGAAGCGGTTCAATGCGGCCTTATGCAGGCGAGGCATGGCCTTGGCAAGCTGGTCGGGCAGCGGATTGTGCTTGGGAGCATACATGTACATGGCAAGTGCTATACCGATAACACCGGCTGCAATACTTGTACCGGCTACGCTCCAGTCGATGTGGATGTCATAGCTCTGTCCCGTTGCCGATACAAAATGACCGAATGGAATAAGTCCGGCAAAAATGGAAATAAGAGCCAGAAACACCAACGGCCCCCACATAACAGCAGGAACTTCCTGCGGACGGCGGCGGTGTTCGGGGGCGAGCTCATAATAGCTCTGCCCTAAGAAAATAACACAGAAGAGGCGTGTCATATAGAAGGCCGTCATTCCGGCTACTATCGTCATGAACCAACCCATGAAAGGAGAGAACTGGAAGCAGGCCACGATGATTTCGTCTTTTGAAAAGAAACCGGAGAAGGGCGGAATACCACTAATGGCCAAAACACCGACAGCAAAGCATGCACACGTGATGGGCATGTACCGCCAGAGGCCTCCCATGTATTCCTTGAAGTTACTTCCGATGATAACAATGATGGCACCGGAGCAGAGGAACAACAGGGCTTTGAACATGGCGTGGGTAAACAGGTGGAACATGGCAGCCATGTAGCCAAGGCCTCCCTCATGATTATCAAGTGCAAAGCAAACACCCAGAGCCACGAGCATGTAGCCTATCTGCGATATGGTGGAGAATGCCAGACCACGCTTGATGTCACGCTGACAGCATGCTACTGCCGCTGCATAGAACGCAGTGAAAGCTGCAATGTAAGCAATCCAGTGCAACTGCTCCACTGCTCCGAACTTAATATAGATGGGGAACAACGAGGCAACCTGATATACACCAGCTACAACCATCGTAGCGGCATGAATCAGTGCCGAAACAGGCGTAGGACCTTCCATTGCATCAGGCAACCAGATGTGCAAGGGGAACATGGCCGACTTGCCGGCACCACCAATGAACATCAGGAAGAGCGACATCGGAATTACCCAAGCGGCGCCTGCAAGATGAGCATTGAGTTCCTGATCGGCTGTAAGGTCATAGTTGAACGTGCCTACATAGAAGCTGTAGAACAGGATACCAATCAGGAAAAACAAGTCGGCAAAGCGCGTTACGATGAACGCCTTCTTCGATGCGTGCACTGCTTCATGCTTGGGATAGTAGAAGCCGATAAGCAGATAAGAACACACACCCACCAACTCCCAGAACAAATACATTTGGAAGATGTTGGTTGCAACGACAAGTCCCAGCATCGACATGGTAAACAACGAGAGGAAAGCATAGAAACGCTGGAAGCCTTTCTCGTAGCCTTCCTTGTGATAATGCTCATCCCGTTCGGCCATGTAACCCAACGAATAGATATGTACCATGAAACTAACCGTGGTAATCACGATGAGCATCATGACGCTGATTGGCGTCAGGCGGAAACCGATGTTGAAGGTAAGCAATTCGGAGAACTTGAGCCACGTAAAGTTAAATACGGTAACGGTAGGATACAAACCCGTAGCATCTCTTCCTATAACGAAGAAATACTCATAAGCTGTGTACACCGACATGGCAAACAGCAGTCCGAGGACTGTCGTGCCTATGGTGAAAGCTACCTTCTCTTTCATCTTCATGCCCGCAAGACCCAAAACCAAGAAGCTCAGGAACGGGAGAAGAAGTATTAAAAATGAATAACTATATTCCATTGTCATTTAGAATTTCATGTTTTCAATACTGTTCACCTGGTCACTGTGGTAGTTGCGGTAAACATTGATAATGATGGCGAGAGCCACTGCAGTTTCAGCTGCACTCACTCCAATGGAGAACAGAGTGAAGAACATGCCCTCAAGTTGTCCGGGAAAAAGAATGCGGTTAAAGACGGCAAAGTTAATATCAACGGAGTTCAATACGAGCTCAATGGAAATCAACATGGCAACCAAGTTGCGACGGGTTACAAAGCCAAAGACTCCTATAAAGAACAGCAGCGTGCTGAGAGCGATAAAACATTCAACGGGAATCATTTATTATCCTCCTTTCTTGCAATCATTATACCACCGATGATACATGCCAGCAGGAAGATGGAAATGAACTCGAATGGAAGTACATACTCGTATTTGTTGCTGCCGACGAGCGCCTGTCCTATCTGTGCCATTGGCACCTCAACGTCGGCTACACTTGCAGCAGCATCAATAAATCTGTTTTTCAGCAAAACCACTGCCACTGTTACCAGACCTATCAGCGATATCAGAATGCCTCCGGCAACGCGTGTTCCCTTGAAACGCTCTATCATGTTCTGGAGCGTATGCTTACTAACCAGCTGGATGGCAAAGATATACATCATTGTTATACCGCCGGCATAGATGGAAATCTGCGCTGCTCCCAGGAAGGTATAGTCCAGCAGGAAGTAGATACCTGCTACTCCAAAGAGTACAAAGAGCAGGAAAGTTGCAGCGCGCATGATACTCTTCGTCATCACACACATGAAGGCTGAACCAAGAATGACTACAGCCAGGATGCAAAACATTACTATATTTGCCATAATCTATTACTTGGTTTTAGTGTTAAACTTACCGATTACGAGAGGGGCACCGCCATCAATGAGATTAGGCAGACTGCCACCCTTGTAAACTTCCTTGTCCAAGTGCAGCACCAGTTTGCTACGGTCGAAGACCGCATTCTCGAAATCGTTGGTGAACTCGATGGCATCAAAGTTGCACGAGTTAACACACAGCTGGCAGAACATGCAGTCGCCGAGGTCGTAGTGATAGTCGTCGAGCACTTTCTTCTTGCGGCCTGTCTCAGGGTTTTCCTCCATGTGGGCCGTTATCTTTATGGTGCCGTTGGGGCAGGCCTTTTCGCACATCGTGCAGGCCGTACACTTGTAATCACCAATCTGAGCACCTTTGGCAATGAGAGCTTCGTCAGCCTCTGTAACACGCTTAAACACCAAGCGGCCACGGTGACGCTTGGCTACATGAAGCGTTGTTTTGCGGTTCTCCGGATACTGTTCCGTGCTCTTGGGGGTGAAGTACTCCCTGAGAGTAGTCTTCAGTCCTATGCCGAGCGTCTTCAGTCCATCGGCGATACCGCCAAAATATGATTGATTAGACATATCTTATGTTATTATTATTTCTCTTAGTTAGAAATTTTTGCCCGTTTACCAATGCAGGTTAAAGGCTACACACACCGTCATCACGACAAGATTAAGCAGTGAGAGTGGCATGAGATACTTCCACTCCAGCTTCAGTATCTGGTCAATGCGGAGGCGTGGGAAAGTCCAACGTATCCACATCAGCACCCATACGATGAAAAATGTCTTGCCGAAAAACCACACGATACCGGGGATATAGTCCATCACGGTATTGAAACCATCGAGTCCGGCAACGTGCAACGGCATCCATCCACCGAGGAAAACGGTAGCAGCGATACCGGATATAACGAAGAGGTTAAGGTACTCGGCCAGGTAATAAAAGCCGAAACCCATACCCGAATACTCCGTGTGATAACCTGCAGTCAGCTCACTTTCGGCTTCTGCCAGGTCGAAGGGACCGCGGTTAGCCTCGGCGTTGCCGGCAATGAGGAATACCACGAAGGCAATGATTGCTGGCACATGGCCCTTGAAAATGAGCCAGGCATTGGCCTGCGATTCCACGATACCGCTTATCTGCATGGTACCGGTCAGGGCTACGGCCGTAATCAGGCAGAGGCCGAGCGACATTTCATAAGAAATCATCTGCACGGCACCACGCATGGCACTCACCACTGAATACTTGTTGTTACTGCCCCAGCCGGCCATGAAGATACCAACCACGCCAATAGACGAGATGGCCGTAATGAGGAACACACCGACGTTGAAGTCGAGCACGGTAGCACCTTTATTCCACGGCAGGAACGAGAATGTACCCACCGAAGCAATGATAACGAGGAACGGGGCTACATAGTAGAGCAGCTTGTCGGCCTTGTCAACGGAGAAGATCTCTTTGATAAGCATCTTGAGCACATCGGCAAACACCTGGAAGATACCCCACGGACCCACACGCATAGGGCCGATACGGCACTGGAAGTAAGCACAAACCTTGCGCTCCATGAATATCAGCACGATAGCTATCAGTGCGTAGGCCACCAATATGCACACACCGATGAGCACGCACTCTATCAGGATGGTCCAGAAGCTCGACAAGCCCAAGGTCTGGCTAAGCAGCGTATCGAGCCATTTTGTTACTATACTAAAATCGAACATAATTTATCTATCAATATCAGGAATTACAAAATCGATTGAGGCACCGGTCGCTACCAGGTCGGCAATCTTCTGCCCGCGGAGCATCTTATCGAAAGCTCCAGTAAGCGTAAGACCCATCGGACGCATCTTCAGGCGGTAGGGACTCTTGTCGCCACGCGAGTCGAGATAAACGCCGAACTCACCGGCTCCGCCCTCAACTGCAAAGTACCACTGTCCTTCCGGCACCTTGATAACGGGCTTCTGCTTGATATAGTATTCGCCTTCGGGGATGTTGTCGATGAGTTGCTCGATGATGTCGAGGCTCTGGTATATCTCCTCTACGTGAACATAGAAGCGGGCCATGGAGTCACAACCCGTCAGGGTGATTTCGTCGAACTTCACCTTGCCGTACATGGCGTAGGGATGCGTCTTGCGTACATCGTTATGCCAGCCTGCGGCACGACCGGCAGGACCGGTCAGAGCGTAGTTGATGCTGTCTTCCAAATTCAGCGGACCGACACCTTCCAGGCGCTGGTGGGTTATCACATTGTCGCCGAATACGTCGAGATATTCCTGCACCATCGGCCGCAGATACTTGCAGAGCGTCTTCACGTTCTGCACGAAATTGGGGTCAATGTCATCCTGCAGTCCGCCGATACGATAGTAGTTCTGTATCAGTCGGCCGCCGGTTGTTTCCTCCATTACGTTGAGCACATGCTCACGGTCGCGCATACAGTACAGGAAAGCGGTCAATGCGCTCAAGTCCTGGGCACATGTACCGAGGAACAACAGGTGGTTGTCTATACGCTGAAGCTCGTCCATGATGGTGCGGATATAGAGGATGCGGTCGGAGAGCTCTATGCCCATACCCTCCTCCATGACGCCTACCATGGCGTGTCTCTGCATCATCGCACAGAGATAATTCAGTCGGTCGGCAAACGCAAGGGTCTGCGGATAGGTCATGCTCTCGCACATCTTCTCCATGCCGCGGTGTATATAGCCCAGGTGGGGATAGATACGCTTGATGGTTTCGCCGTTCACCACAGCCTGCAGACGCAGCACACCGTGCATGCTGGGATGGTTGGGGCCGAGGTTGACAACGAAATCATCGTCATCGAGCAGGCGATGGCGGGTTTCCACGAGATTGCCGTGTTGGTCGAGATTCCACTCCGACGTGTAGTCACTTTCCGGCTCATCGGTTACGGGAAAACGGTTGTGCTCGGGACTCATGTCGAAGTCCTTACGCAGCGGATAGCCCTCGAAGTCGGTGCGCAGGAAGAGCCTGCGCATATCGGGATGGCCCAGGAACTTGATGCCCAGGAAGTCGAAGACCTCGCGTTCCAGCAGGTCGGCGGCCTTCCATAGATGGAGTACCGTGGGAATTACATAATCCTGGCCCACCTGCTTGGCAATTACGCGCGTGGAGCAGCGCTCATGCGAGTCGGTATTCTCAAGAATGTAGATACAGCCGAGGCCCTCTTCGCCAAAGTCTTCACCTATGACGGTAACAAGGTAATCGAAATGTTTCTCGTTCTTCAGCTTTGCCATTTCGGCGGCAAAGTTATCGAAATTGAGTTCTATATTGTTCAGTTTCATATTCCTATACCTTATTATATTAGTCGGTCAAACCTTTTTCGGGGTCGAAATCGGCAGGCACGTCGGTCACGATAATGGGCTCTCTTTCGCCCAGCTTCTGCGTAGCCGACAGGTTCTCGTTGCTCAGTCCGTGCAGGCCTCCCTTGCTCATGGAGCGCTCGCGCTCCTCTTTAGTCATCTTGTGGTTGGCCCCGCCGAAGAACTTCTCTACCTTCACCTTGCGCTGCAGCTGCATCATACCGTACAGGATGGCCTCCGGACGCGGCGGACAGCCGGGTATGTAAACGTCTACCGGCACCAGTTCGCTGATGCCGCGAACCACGTTATAGCTGCTCTTGAACGGGCCGCCGCTGATGGTACAGCCGCCAACGGCCACCACGTACTTAGGCTCGGCAATTTCGTCGTACAGGCGCTTGAACACGGGCGCCATCTTGTTGGTTATCGTGCCGGCACACATGATGAGGTCGGCCTGGCGCGGAGAGTTGCGCGTAACCTCGAAGCCGAAGCGCGAGAAGTCGTAACGGGCACAGCCAACGGCCATGAACTCGATACCGCAACACGACGTTCCGAAGGTGAGCGACCACAGAGAATTGCTGCGCCCCCAGTTTACCGCCTGGTCCAGCGAGCCCACGAGCACGTTCACACCGCCGTCGTTCAGTTCGCGGGCGATGCGCTCCAGCGTGTCGTTATCCTTGAACTCGTCGTAAGGAATGCTCTTGATGCGTGGTTTTCTTACTTCCATTCCAGTGCTCCTTTCCGCCAGGCGTAAGCCAAGCCAAATACCAATACCAGCAAGAAGAACCCGATGCTGACCAAAGCCATCGTTCCAAACTGCCTAACGACTACGGCCCAGGGATAGAGGAACACGGTCTCGATGTCAAACATCAGGAAAAGGATGGCGAAGAGATAGTAGCCTATATGCGCAGGCAGCCAGCTGCTGCCGCGGGTAGGAATACCACACTCAAAGGGCTCACCTTTCACCGGATTGTATGAGCGCGGACCAATGAGCTTGGCGATGACGTAAGCACCAACCACCAAGGTCACAGCCGTTAACAAAACGGTAATCAACAATGTGAAATTCATATAAAGTATAATTAAAATATTTGTTTTAACGATTTCAGCTTGCCAAATTGTAATTTTCAGTTTGCAAAGTTACAACTTATTTTTTGAATCATACAATTATTAACAGAAAAAAACTGCCCCTCTCCGACTTTTCAGTCCACGCGCGTACACGCAACACGCAGACGGCGCCGAGTCCAGAGGGCAGCTACAAGAACTGGTTTTGTAAAATAATTATGCCTAAAAACAGTGCTGTGATTTTTTGCGAAATAGAAAACAGAGAAGCTGATTGTGCCCTCTTTGGACTAACGAAACCACCTCCTTACACACGGGAAACATGCTCTTTAAGGTCAAAAGCATAGCTCCGTACAGTAAGGAGATGGTCTCCTTACGCTTAAAAGCATAGCTCCTTAGCCTTAAAAGCATAGCTCCTTAGCCTTAAAAGCATAGCTCCGTGCCCTAAAGAGCATAGCTCCTTACAGTCTGGAGCATAGCTCCGTGAGGTCTGCAGACGGCACAAAACACTTAAACAACTGATTAACAGACACTTAGATAAAGGCGCGTTTTTAGGCCGTTTTTGCGGCCGGAAGCCCATGCGGTTGCAAATACGGCCGCTATGCGAGGGTTCTTGTAAAAGAAATTGGCAACACATAGACTATCGCCCCATCCCGAACGGCCGGCTGACACATATTTAAATGAAAACTAAAAAAACCGGTCGTTTCTCTGTTTCCTCTCAACTTTTTATTACCTTTGCATTATCGGAAACAGTCTGCGGCCATTCGGAAAGGTTCCGACACGCCCCTGCGGCTTATTTCCCAGCATACGCTGAACGTAAAAGAACAAAGTAAAACAGATGAAGAAATACATTCTCCTGCTTGTCTGTGCACTGTCCCTGGCACTGCCTTCAGAAGCCGTGCTCAAGGAGAAGGACATCACCCACACGCTCTCCATCCTGCGAATAGAGCTTACGAACTATCATGAGGAGCTGCAAAGGCAGAACGGCTTCATGAAGGAGCAGCAGGAGCGCATCCAGAAGCAGATGTTCTCCATCATCAACCGCAGCAACCAGAACTCGCTGATGCTCTACTCCCAGCGCAACGGATACATCTTCGACCTCACCTATGCCTGCCATGAGGCCACGGAGCAGTACAACGAGTTCAAGACCAACGTAATGCCTTTCACCGCCTTCATCTCGCGTACGCAGGTGGAGATAGCGCGCTACGACAGCCTGGTAAACGTGCTCAACTCCATGCCCACGCAGCCTCTTTCGGCTCGCTCGAAGATTGACCGCAACGTATGCCTTACGCTGGCGGTTAACATCCTGCGCAATCTACGGGAGAACAGTCAGCAGTTCTCGGACTACATGCGCTACTACAAACTCACCGAGAACCAGCTGCGCAACCTCAACGACTATGCCAACAAGCGCTACGGCGACATCCAGGCAAGCATCTTCCGCAACGGAGCCGACAGCTATTTCACCATCCTGCGCAACCTGAAATACAACATCCGCGAGGCCACGCTCACCGCGGCAGAGAAGTACAAGCCCATCCACAAGGTCAGCTCGCAGTGGGACAGCCGGCTCATCGTGGGCCTGCTGGGGCTCATTCTGTTCTGGGGCTTCGTCTCCATGCTCGTCAATCTCTTGGTCTTCCGCCTCCTTCTGCCGCACCTCGTAGGGCGCGAGCGGTTGCACCTCTTCTATACCCGCTACCTGCAACGCGACAACAGCCTCACGCTGGAGGAGTCGTTCGCGGGCAAGAAAGTCTACATCATCATGGCCGCCACAGTCATAACCTTTGCCATTATACTGGCAGCCATACGGGCGGCATGGCAGCAGAACTTCATCATCATGGCCTCTGAGCTGCTGGTGGAGTACGCATGGCTGCTGGGCGTAATCCTCATCTCGCTGCTCATCAGGCTCGACGCCAGCCAGATAAAAAGCGGATTCCGCATCTACTTCCCGCTCGTTGTCATCGACTTCATCGTCATCACGTTCCGCATCATCCTCATTCCCAACGACCTGGTGAACCTCATCTTCCCGCCCGTTCTGCTCATTTGCGGACTCTGGCAGTGGAGCGTCATCAGGCGATACAACGACAACATACCGCGCACCGACGTGCTGTACACCTACATCTCGCTGCTGGTTTTCGTGGCTTCGGTCATCTGTTCGTGGATAGGCTACACGCTGCTGAGCGTGGAAGTGCTCATCTGGTGGATTATGCAGCTTACGTGCATCCTCACCATCACCTGCATTCACGACCTGCTGCGCAATTATGCCGAGAGGCTCGACTATGCCTCGAAACCCGTCACCGAGGTGTGGTTCTACAACCTCATCTACCAGGTGGTGCTGCCGTCGCTGGCCGTTCTCTCCATCGTCCTGTCCATTTACTGGGCTGCCGACGTGTTTAACCTCAGCGATACCACGTGGAAGATATTCACGCAGTACATCATCAACAGTGCCAACTTCAAGCTGAGCATCTTCGGCGTGTGCCAGGTTATCATCCTCTATATCCTCTTCTCCTATATCAACCAAACGCTCAAGGCGCTGCTCAAAATTCATTTCGAGAAGACCGACCGTGCCACCGCCGCCAGCAAGAACGTGATGACGAAGAACGTACTGCAGGTAATCGTGTGGGGCATCTGGTTCATCGTGTCGCTCGCCATCTTCCATATCAACAACACGTGGCTTGGTTACATCTCCGTAGGTTTGTCTACCGGCATCGGCTTTGCCATGAAGGATATTCTGGAGAACATCTATTACGGCATCTCGCTGATGATGGGACGCATTAAGGTTGGCGACTGGATAGAGGTTGACGACAAGCGAGGCAAGGTGAGCTCCATCAGCTACACGTCTACGCAAATAGACACCATCGACGGTTCCATCATGGCTTTCCAGAACTCGCAGCTCTTCACCAAAAACTACCGCAACCTGACCAAGAACCACGGTTACGAACTGGCCATACTGACGGTAGGCGTGGCCTATGGCAGCGATGCGGCCCAAGTGAGGCAGATTATCAGTGATGCCGTGAACCGACTGGGATGCCGCGACCGCAACAAGGAGGTAAAGGTGGTGCTCTCCGAATTTGGTGCCGACAGCATCAACTTCAAGGTCATCGTGTGGGTTCCTGTCCTCACGCAGTTCTATGCCAAGGGAGAAATACTGGAATCTATCTACAACGCGCTGAACGAAAACCACATAGAGATACCGTTCCCGCAGCGCGACCTGCACATCATTGCCGACGGCAAGCCCTCACCTGTAGCCCCGGAGTTGGCTACCCCTGCGGCTGCGGAAAAGCCGGAACAGGCTGAAAGCGAACAAAAACAAGATAAAGAATAACAGCATCGTATGAATTCGGAACTCAAAATCATAGCCGGCCCCTGCGTCATCGAGTCGCCGGAGCTGCTCGACACCGTAGCTGCCAGGCTGGTGGAAATCAACCGCAACTTAGGTACCGACATCATCTTCAAGTCTTCCTTCGACAAGGCAAACCGCACGTCGCTGCATGCTTTTCGCGGCCCAGGCATAGAGAAAGGCCTGCAAATGCTGGCCGATATCAAGTCGAAGTACGGACTCCGCCTGCTTACCGACATCCACGAGAGCTGGCAGGCCGAGCTGGCAGGACAGGTAATGGACGTTATCCAGATACCTGCTTTTCTCTGCCGGCAGACCGACTTGCTCGTGGCCGCTGCCAAAACCGGCAAGGTAGTAAACATCAAGAAGGCACAGTTTCTGAGCGGACAGGATATGAAGTATCCCGTACAGAAGGCACAGGAATCGGGTGCCAAGGACGTTTGGCTGACCGAACGGGGCAACTCTTTCGGGTACAACAACCTCGTGGTAGACTTCCGGAACATTGCCGACATGAGGGAAATTGTACCCACCGTCATCATGGACTGTACCCACAGCGTGCAGCGTCCGGGTGCAGGAAACGGCTCAACGGGCGGCGACCGCCGTTTCGTTCCGTCCATGGCTCTGGCTGCCAAGGCTTTCGGAGCAACGGGATACTTCTTTGAAGTGCATCCCGATCCGGACAAGGGACTGTCCGACGGACCCAACATGCTGGAGCTCGAGAAACTTGAGAACCTGATTAAACAACTGCTATGAACGAAATAGAAACCAACAGGCTCGCTCACGCTAACGCCTATGCAGAGGCAGCCTTACGTGAAGAAGCACAGGCGATAACCGACCTCATCCCACAGTTAGACGACAACTTCAGGCGCGCCGTGGCCATGATGTACGGGTGTAGGGGCAAGATTATTGTCACCGGTGTGGGCAAGAGCGGCAACATCGGCGCAAAAATAGCCGCCACGCTGGCCTCTACCGGCACGCCTGCTTTTTTCATTAATCCGCTCGATGTCTATCATGGAGACCTTGGAGTGATGACGCCCGACGATGTAGTTCTGGCTCTCAGCAACTCCGGACAGACCGATGAGCTGCTGCGTTTCATCCCCATGGTGCTCCACATGAACGTGCCCATCATCGCCATGACGGGTAATCCCGAATCGCTGCTGGCCAAGTACAGCAACGTACATATTAAGGTATGGGTCAGGAAAGAGGCATGTCCGCTCAACCTTGCCCCCACCAGCAGCACCACTGCCGCATTGGCTATGGGCGATGCCTTGGCCATTGCGCTGATGGAGGTACGCGACTTCAAGCCGCAGGATTTTGCCCAGTTCCACCCCGGAGGCGAGTTGGGCAAGCGCTTGCTGACTACAGCTGCCGATGTAATGCGCTCCGACGACCTGCCCATTATACCACAGGATATGCACCTGGGCGAGGCCATCATCCACGTGAGCAAGGGCAAATTAGGCTTGGGCGTATCGTTGGAAGACGACAAGGTAGTAGGCCTCATCACCGACGGAGACATCCGCCGTGCCATGGAACGCTGGCAGGCACAGTTCTTCGACCACACGGTGAGCGACATCATGACACGCACGCCGAAGACCGTTCAACCCAATACCAAGATTACGGAGATACAACGCATCATGCACAAGTACAAGATTCACACCGTTCTCGTAGTCGATGACGAGCGCCGACTGTTAGGTGTGGTAGACCACTACAGCTGCATGATATGACCCGCGGACGGCGGTCCGCAACTGACTCGACACACAACAAAAAGCATGAAGAATTTGATTAGAGGAATTTTTACTTATATTTTACTATTCTGCTGCACGTTGGGAAATGCGCAAACAGCAGACTCTTTACTGGCAAAACAGCTGCGTGCGGAGGGAGTAACCTTCTCGCACAACAATTCGGTGGCCTTGCTCATGAGCGGACAGGAGAAGTTCGACGACATGTTTAAGGCCATCCGTCAAGCTCGTAGCTCCGTACATCTCGAATATTTCAACTTCCGCAACGACTCCATTGCACGCCTGCTTTTCAACATTCTGGTTGACAAGGCAAGAGAGGGAGTCGAAGTCAGAGCTCTGTTCGACGCCTTCGGAAACTCCAGCAACAACCGTCCGCTCAAGAAACACCACCTGGATTCCATCCGTGCTCACGGCGTGGAGATTTTTAAATTCGACCCAATCACCTTTCCGTGGATTAACCACGTGTTCAGTCGAGACCATCGCAAGATAGTTGTGATAGACGGACAAGTGGCCTATACCGGCGGCATGAACGTGGCTGATTACTACATCAAGGGTACCCGGCAGGTTGGTGCATGGAACGACATGCACTGCCGCATTGAGGGCGATGAGGTCAATACACTGCAGGCCATCTTCCTGCGAATGTGGAATAAGGTAAGCCATCAGGACGTACATGGTGCCAAATACTATCACGGGCTGGTCAATACCGATTACTTCCACGGGCTGAAGCCCGACACTACAGCTACGCGGAAACGGAAGATGATAGGCATCATTAACCGCGAGCCTCGCACTTCCAACAAGATTATACGCACTTTCTATCTGGATGCCATCAACGATGCACAGGACAGCATCAAGCTCATCAACCCCTACTTCACGCTCAACAGCAAGCTCAAAAAAGCGCTGAAGAACGCTGCCAAACGCGGAGTGAAGGTGGAAATCATGCTTTCTACCCGAAGTGATATCCCTCTGACGCCCGACTGCGGGTTCTACAACGCCCACAAACTCATGAAGGCCGGCTGCAACGTATGGATGTACACGGCAGGGTTCCACCACACGAAAATAATCATGGTTGACGGAAAGATATGCACCGTTGGCAGTGCCAACCTCAATGCTAGGAGCCTAAGCTGGGACTATGAGGCCAACGCCGTCATCTTAGATCCGTGCACAACGAAGGAGCTGGACAATCTTTTTGAAAAGGATAAGAAAGACAGTTTCCTGCTCACAGAGCAGAAATGGGACGAATGGCGCACGCCTTGGCAGAAGTTCCGCGGATGGTTTGCCCACCTGCTTACACCCTTCTTGTAATGGCGCTTCGCCCAAACAGGCGGACAAGCGTTATCAAATCTTGTTGATATCTACGTATCCGTGCATTACGGCATAGATGGTAAGGGCGCTCACACTCTTCATTCCCAGCTTGTCCATGATGTTCTTACGGTGCGAGATAACTGTCGTGAGGCTGATGTTGAGCAGGCTGGCTATCTCCTTGTTGATAAGCCCCTGAGCTATCAGTGACAGCACTTCTATCTCTCTGTCGCTCAATATCTTTGCGCTAAGAGCCTGAGGCATCAGAGGAAGGTTTTTGCCATGAGCATGTGCGTGCTGCTCGAGCATGAGCAGAGAACGCACCAGCTGCTCCTCTGTTGTATTGATGCAGAGGCAGTGGAAGTTGCTCAACTGGCTGTTAGGGTCGTTTGATACGGTGAGAACGATGGTCTTTCGCCTGTTTTCCAGAAAGAACCGGCGGTTTTCCAAAACAATGGTTGTTGACACGAAGTAGTGGAAAATACGCTCCGGCTCGTTGGCCATGAAGTCCTCAAACGAGCCGTACATCTCCACATCCATAATAGGAATTACGTTCTGGAGCAGTTGCTTCAGTCCTATCATGGCCAGAGTGTTGGAGTCTACTATCGCTATGCGTGGTCTTTCTGTCATGTTCTTGTATAATACTTTATTCTGTGTAAATGGGGCTCGAGAGCCGGGCGGCGTCAGAGTTTCACTGTGGAAATGTCGACCAAGTTGTTTACGATGGCGTAGATTGTCAGCCCTGCAGGAGAATGAATTTGCAGTTTGCGGGCGATGTTGCGGCGATGGGTTATCACTGTATTGATGGAAATGCAGAGATGGTCGGCTATTTCTTTGTTCGTCATGCCCTGCACCAAGCTCACAATAACATCCTTCTCTCGGTCGCTCAGCACCTCCGTATTGGCCGGATTCTGGTTTATCATGTTAGATATCTTTACTGACACATCATTCTGCTTCGACTTCTTTTCCAGGCGTCGGATAGCGGGAATGAAGATTTCTTCCTCCACTTGGGCATGCTGGCTGAGCCATTCTTCACAGTTATATATGTCGTACAACGTGGCACTGAGTTGATTGTTATGCAGCCCGTCGGACGGAAGATACTTGATGATGATGTTCTTCAGCTCCCGCAGTTTTACGTCCGTTTGCCCGTGATGCTTTGAGTAGGTCTCTATGTCGTAGTTGGCCGGAGTGTTGCCTTTGAGCAGCTCACCAACGTAAGGGAACACCGTCTTCTCCTCATACTGCATGTGCAGGCGAATGCTATGTGCGTACTCATCGTAGAGTTTCAGTATGAGGCGCGCCAGATTGTCGCTTTCGTCGAGCGCGCTGACCAGTTCCTTTCGGATGTACGGCAACTCGAAACCCAGATAGTATTCGTGGCTGGCCTTGAGATACTGTAGCAGCGTGGGCACCGACAGCCGCTCGGCATCGTCGTACTCACGGTAACCGTTGATGGTAAAATTTACTACAGCCAGAAAGGTGAACGTGTCCACGTTCTGTTCTTCGCACACCTCTCTCACCGTTTTGTCGCCAAAACCCAGATTGATACCAAAGGCTCCCAGGCTTTGCAGGATGTTGTAATTGTCCTTGATGATGGAGATGAGCTTATCATCAGCCTCGTACATTTTCTGATTTTTCATGCAGCATCTATCTAATCTCACCTGCAAAGTAACGACTTTTTTTGCAAATACGCAATAAATACATGCAGGTATTTATCGCCGCAGGCATTTAAATACCAACTAATTGTGATACGGCAGTTTACCAACTTTTGAGTATTGCGCCACACAATTGATGGCCGTACCTTTGCCCATGTAGAAGAAGTACAGTGACGGCAGTCTGTTACACTTCGCCAAGGGGCGGTCTCCAATTCAATATAACTTACCAACGACCTGCCGCGGAACGGACCCAGAACCAGTAAAACTGCACTTTTTCCGTTTAATAATCAGCACGTTCGCCGGTGCAACAGACGGCAGAGAGGTTGATGGAAAACCGCAAAGAGCAATTCTCTGCACATGGTTCAGAGAACCCCGAGAAGCAAAAACAACTTACCCGGTCTCCCATCAAAACTGACGGAAAACCGGGTAAGTTGCTTTTGGCTCAATGCCATATCTTACTTGGCATAGGCTACGCTACGGGTCTCACGTATAACCGTAATCTTTACCTGGCCGGGATAAGTCATCTCGTTCTGTATCTTCGTGGCGATGTCAGCACTCAGGCGCTCGCTCTCGTCATCAGTCATCTTGTCGGCACCAACGATAACGCGAAGCTCACGACCTGCCTGGATAGCATACGTCTTGGTAACACCGGGATAACTCATGGCTATAGCTTCCAAGTCGTTAAGCCGCTTGATGTAAGCCTCTACGATTTCACGGCGGGCACCGGGACGGGCACCCGAGATGGCATCACATACCTGCACGATGGGAGCCAAGAGTGTTTGCATCTCCACCTCATCGTGGTGCGCAGCAATTGCATTGACGATATCCGGCTTCTCCTTGTATTTTTCGGCAATCTTGCCACCATACAATGCGTGCGGCAGTTCGCTCTCCTCATCGGGCACCTTGCCTATATCATGAAGCAATCCGGCACGTTTGGCCTTCTTGGGATTCAGCCCCAGCTCCGATGCCATCACCGCACAGAGGTTCGCCGTTTCGCGTGCATGCTGCAGCAAGTTCTGACCATAGCTTGAGCGGTACTTCATCTTGCCGATGATACGGACGAGTTCAGGGTGCAAGCCGTGGATACCCAAGTCGATGGCTGTACGCTTGCCGGTTTCTATCAGTTCATTTTCCAACTGCTTCTTCACCTTGGCCACCACCTCTTCTATACGTGCGGGATGGATACGGCCGTCAGCTACAAGCTGGTGGAGGGCCAGGCGGCACACCTCTCGGCGGATGGGGTCGAAGGCGCTGATGACAATAGCTTCGGGCGTATCGTCGACAACTATCTCAACTCCCGTTGCAGCTTCCAGGGCCCGGATATTACGACCTTCGCGGCCGATAATGCGGCCTTTCACCTCGTCATTGTCTATATGGAAAACGCTCACGCTGTTTTCGATAGCCGTCTCGGTAGCCACACGCTGTATGGTCTGTATGACTATTTTCTTTGCCTGCTGGTTGGCGTTCAGCTTGGCCTCATCGATTATCTCGTTAACATAGCTGGCAGCGTCGAGCTTGGCCTGGTCTTTCAGACTCTCGACCAGACGCTCCTTGGCCTCGTCGGCACTGAGTCCGGAGAGTTCTTCCAGCTTTGCCTGCTCCTGCTTCTGCATTTTCTCCAGCTCCTGCTGCTTCACCGAGAGCAGTTTCTTTTCGTTCTCCACACGTTGCTGGTTCTGTTCCACTTCCTGCTTGCGGCGTCCGAGTTCTTCCTGGCGCTGGTTGAGCGAAATCTCTCGCTGTTTCAGTCGGTTTTCGCTTTGCTGTATCTTCTGATTGCGCAGCTGTACCTCCTTCTCCAGTTCCGATTTCTTGTTGAGGAACTTCTCCTTGACTTCAAGGAGTTTTTTCTCTTTTACGACTTCTGCCTCTTTGTTGGCAGCACTTATCATCTCATTATATTTTCCCTTGATAACGTAACGGAAAATAAAGAAGCCTGCGATACCGCCCAGAACGAGCGCCACCACAATTGCGATTATTGTACCTGTCATTTATTATTAAACATTAAAATTCACTTCGTCTTCCTAAGGCTAAAGAGTGAAGTTAAAGTGCAACCTGCCGGTTACTGCTTCTTGAGGCCGTCCTCAATTTCCGAAGTCAACTTTCCAAGAATTTCGTTAAAGGGCTTGACATCATTGCGCGCAGACTCCTTCATATATCTCAGCGCAATGTCAATAAGAGCCATATACAGTATGGTTTTTTCTGCCATCTTGCCCTTGAACTGGGCCTGATAGGCATTCACCGTACTGGTTATCAGCTTTTCTGCCTTACGATAGAACTCCTCATCCTCACGTGGTACATTCACGGAAATCTCGGTATCGTAGACATGCAGCCTAATATGTAGCTTATCTCTTTTATCTTCTGGCATCAACTCCGGTTATTTTTCACTCAGTAGCGTGATACATTTATTTAAGTCTCTGATGAGTTTAGAAACTCGCTTTTGGGCGTTTTCCATGTCGCCGTCGGTAATTTCGAGCATCTTGACCATCTTGAGACTGTTGTAATCATGTTGCGCCTGAGCCAGCTTTTCCTCCAATTCCTTAATCTTGGCATCGCGCTCGTCTACCATTGCATACAGCTCCGAATTCTCCTGTTTTGTATCTTTATACTGGAGAATCATCTGCCGTACGCGAGTAGCAAACAGCGTTAAAGTCTTCTCATTCGCATCCATTGATTAACAATTTGGTTACAAATTTAAACCATTTATTCCACAATTCCAAATTATCTGCTATGTTTTAACGTGTTACATGCAAAAATAATTCAGAATGGCTTGTCAATTCTTCTTCTCTTCCTGCACTGCAGTCTTAGGTTCTTTCTTGGCCAGCATGACCACCTGATACACGAAATCGGTTACCCACTGCGCCGAGAAGTTCAGCCGTTTGTTGTATTGGCGGATGGCCAGCACGGTCTTCATGACACCCGCATCGCTGAAGTCGTTCTTCGTAAAGATGTCGTTCACCGTCTTCTGAGTCATGGTATAGATGGCTTTCTTGAAGAATGAAGGCACGCGGAGCTTGAACTTCATCAGGTTACCGGTAAGCATCATCAAGTCCTGGGTGAAACCCTGGAACTGTACAAGATAGGTTTGCACATCCTGAATCTTATGACAGTTCTTGCGGATGCTCTGATCTATCTCCTTGAAGAAATCATCGGGAGTATGATAAAGTTCTTTCAGCATCTTCTTACATTGGTTCCGTTCGCCTAATCCCAGTTTGTTGTTGACGGTCTGAACATGAAGAGTTGACTTGAACATCCGCAAGTCAGGCAGCATGGCCAGGTTCGTAATTCCAAGATTACTCGCCAGAGAAGCCTGGAAGTAGACCCTGATAAGCGTCATGTAGTCTTCCATTCCGCCCACCTTCTTTTCCTCGGTCTGCTTGCCAAGTAGTTTTGATATAATTCCCATATTATTTATAAATAATTTTTCATATAAAGCAATGATGTTGTAAACCACTGCCATCTGCAAAATTACGACATTTTAGACAATATTCAAAATAAAACGTGGAAAAAGCACGAAAGAAAACGGCTGCAGCCCGGGTATGAACAGCCTGATAAGCCAGGCAACAATTTCTCTATCATCGGAACTGCCTCCCCGGGGTGTAAAAGCTAAGCCGCCAGGGTATAAAAGATATGCTTCGGGAACTTTCGACAAGTGTCGCACATGAATTCGACAACTGTCACACAATCGTGCGACACTTGTCAAAAGTTGCTGACCGTACCAAACAAGGCTCAAACTCTGTCCTGTCCTGGATTTAGTTGACAGTTTTTGTAGTTAAATGTTCTTTAGGTTGACAATAAATTTCTTATGTGGAAATATAGTTGTCAGGTTTTTCTGTTAAGTGCACTTTGGGTTGATAGCTGTCTTCCGGGTGCAAAGTTAATCATTTTCTGTTTTCTGCGGACTCTTTGACCTCTTTATTTTAAGTGAAACGTTGAATTGATGAAAAACACCGGGGGGCGGCCTTGCGGCCGGGGGCTCGCAGCCCCCGGGAGCCTCTGTGGCTGTCATGCGGCCAGGGAAAGGAGCCGCTGCATCTCTTCCAGGGGTGTGCGCATGTCCAGGCTCT
>NZ_FOHY01000039.1:0-5006 GCF_900111525.1 Prevotella sp. kh1p2 | reverse complement strand
GATGTTGAACTTCTTCTCGGCCAGGTCTATCATCGTGGAATTGGCCAGGCAGCGGAGTTTCTCCTGGGCCAGTTCCTTCTTCAGGCGCTTCAGTTCTGCTTCATGCGCCTTGCGCTCCTCGAGCAGCTGGGCGCGAAGCTCGTCGAGCGTGGTTGGCAGTTCTTCGTGTTTCATAAGCAAGGGAATTGATGAGTTGTCGGGGTGGCCGTACGCGCGGAGGTATCCGAAGAATGTCGCCACGGGAATGCCGGCATTTGCGGAAAAGGCGCGTATCGACAGGCCACTCGTGAGGTACCGACGTAATAACTCTAATTTTTCGATTTCATTGTACTGCTTCATGACTTTTTACTTTTTTTGTTTGATGTAAACTGTCAACTTATTCAGTACAAGTCAGACGTAGGGCTGGAGCCAATGCCCGACGGGCCTGCATGCAGCATTGATGGTTCCGGGTGCTGAAACAGCCATTGCACTGTAAATGAGATACGAAGAAGCATGGATATGGCAGGACAGGATAACTACTGCCGCGAATGCCTTGGGCTACACAGTGTGGGATTTAAGGTATAACGGCAAGTCCTGCAGCTTCGCACTGGAGCTGGAACAGACTCTTGGCGACGAACAAATTTCTGCCTTGTGTGCCCACATGCCGCTGCCAACCGACTATGACGGAGTAGGCGGTCACGGTTCCCGCTTCACCATTTACGGCAATCTGCCGTGAGTGGAGCCGCAGGTCAGCTTGCCGGCGAAGCTGCAATGTACGGAAATAAAAAATGGGAGTCAAGCTCCTTCTGAAGGCCTAACTCCCTTTTCATTGCATGGCGGTCATATTTCCGCTTGTTTTTGTAAACCTGTTGGTGCTGGAACCTGCCGTCCCTGCGCTCCAACTCTTCGTCCCGTGAAATCATCCTAAGGATCTTCACGGGACTATTTGATTTTGTTCGTCTTGATTTTCTCATATTTTTAATTCATAAATATGTCGTCATGTTGCCGCGCAAGTGTGCATAGGATAACAGCTGAGGCATATCCTCCACCCGGCTCACGCGCCAGTTATGGCTTGTCGTTGTTCCGCCACAGGGTTGCCTCACCGCTGCCTGCGCATCGCTGCACGGCGAAAAGCCTGATGATGGAACTTCTCTTCGGCTCTGATGATTTTGAACACCTTGCTGGCCGGAAGTACATCCATGAACTTCTGGTGATATTGCTGCTGTATCTTTTTTATCTCAATGTCGATGGCATCTTGTTTCTCTATAGCCTCTGCACTGACCTTATCATCATCGGTATTGGTGTGGCGGTATCGCCTCATCTCGCCGAAGAGCGTACGCTGCTTGCCCTGCATCTCACGATAGAGCGGGAAGAACACACTCGACTCCTGCGGCGTGAGACCTGCATGGCTGGTAATAAACTGCTCCATATCGGCCTCAAACTTCTTGGGGTCAAAGCGGCGTCGCTCCTGTGCCTGCATGCTGCAAGCAATCAATACGACCCATAAAATGACTAAAAACCTTTTCAATCTCATAGTTATTTGTGTCTTTACCAAACGTAACTCAATCCATCAGTTATCCGAAACGTAAGCATAGATGTCTATATTATCCATCATTGTGTAGTCTGCAACCACATCCAGGTTGCCGTCGTCTGCAGGCTGCAGGCTTGCAGCCACGGCCCGGGCATGGGACTCACTGTCCCCGGTATGGAGATAAACGCCCAGGCTGAACATGGCTGCCAACAGGCTGGCAGCAGCCAATACAGCCGTCCGCTTACGCTGCCAGAAGCTGGGCTGCAGCCTTACAACCTTGGTTTCGTGCTCCGGAAGTTTCGACATCAACCGGTCGGTCAAGGTATCAAAATAGCCGTCGGGAACCTTAAAGTGATTCTCGCGGCCAAAAGTACGCTCCAGATATCGTTCTTCTCTGCTCATTATAATGTTTCTTTTAGCTATTAGACGATGGCAATTACTGAAAGTTTAATTGCGGGTTTTCAAATACTCCACTATTTTTTTGACCGCCAGATGATAAGAGGCTTTCAGCGCACCTTCTGTTGTTCCGAGCATCTTACTTATCTCCGAATACTTCATTTCGTCGTAGTATCTTAACGTGAAAACGGTTCGTTGAACATCAGGTAGTTTGGCTATGGCTTCTGTCAGCAGTGCCTGCGTCTCGTCACCGTCAAAATATTCGTCGGCCAACAGCCTGCCCGCAAGGGCCAGATCGCCGTCAGCCCCAATCTTGGCTGTAGCTTTTTGGCGCCGTTGGAAGTCGAGGCTCTCGTTGATAGCAATGCGATAGAGCCACGTGGAGAACTTGGATTTGTTCTGAAAATCGTCCAAATTGTTCCATGCCTTGATGAAAGTGTTCTGCAACACGTCGTTGGCATCGTCGTGATCGATGACGATATGGCGAATCTTCCAATACAACTGCTCGCTGTATTGGTTCACTATCATCGTGAAACCCTTGCGTTGGGTCTCCGGCGACGACAGCAGTTTCAGCACTTCCTTCTCGTCATATGACATGTTCGTTCTCGTTTATCTTGTTCCTGCCACTATACTTTGCGGGCACATTATCTGTAGTTGTTCAGCTCCCGATAGATAACACTGTCGTATCCATACACGTCGGCATACTCTTGAAGTTTGTCCTCCTTGTCCGGATAAAGCGTAAAATACGTGATGAACACGGGTATTTTAGGAGTTACTTCTACCGAACCTATGAGCATGGAACGATTGAGTGTATCGGGTATTTCTTCAGCTCGCTTGCGCCGTCCGCTCACTCCCAGGGAGCTTACATCAGCGCTCATGGAGTAGCGAACCTTGTCAATCCGCTTGTCGTTCTTGTCATCGAAGAGGAACACTGCAAGGTCGAAAGGCCGCTCCACCCTGACACAGCCGTGACTGACCCCGCGTTCCTCTCTGCTGAATACGCCGCGCGAGTTGGTATCATGCAGGTAAACGGAGAAGGAATTGTCGAAGCGGAAGATGATGCGTCCCAAGGAGTTGTGCTCCCCACCCTCCTGAATTATCAGGAAGTTGTCGTCATTCAGCACGCCCCACGATATGCGTTCCGGTGGCAAGGTTTCGCCGGTTTTCCTGTTGCGTGCGAAGTAATGGTTTGACTGGAAGTAGAACGCATTGCCCGCATGGCGCATCATGCTGTTCTTGATAATGCTGCGCGGCACTATCCATTGCGGATTGATGTCCATACGCTTGATGTAACTGGTCAGCAGAGGGGTCTTAGTCTCCATGCTGCCACATCCTATACGCATTTCCAGTTCCTTATCCCCATCAATGGCCCGCAGGTGGAACGACGGAATGTTTACCAGCACATATTTGGCGTGCCCACGCGGATAATCGTGCAGCCTCCAGCGACATCGTTCCATGTTTACCAGTATTTTGGGCTTCATGTTCAGCGGTACGCTTTCGTCGTTCAGCATAGTCAGGAACCTACGATACAAAGGTGATGAAGGCTGGCATTCGTGTAAAAAGACGCCTACGCTGTCGGTTCTAATCTTGCGCAGGGCCGTGGCATAGAACAACTTGCCTCCATGTTCCATCTTGATGTCAAAGAGTCCGCGATAGCTTACGTGCAGTGAGTCTTTTTCAAGCACGTCAAGGCGATTGAAAACATAGCGCGGATTAACGAAGCCGAAGCGTTGTCCGGTCGCATAACGCAGATAAGCCTTGGTCAGATTGTATTCCAATCGCGCCAGGACTTTGTTGATTTGGTTCTCATCCCGGTCAACATCAAGAGCGCGGATGCGTTGCAGGTCAAGCTCTATCTGGCCTGCACGGAACTGCGACCTGCTAAATCCCATTCTCACTACAGTATTGAGATAAGCCAGCAGAGTGTCGGCCCGGCCATCTACACCGTGACGGTCAATCCACAGGAAGTCACCTTTCTGCAGGTAATAACTCCGTGTACGGTAGTCGGCAGTCATTGAGTCTTTGTCCTCCGAACACAACTTTCCTATTTCCTCGCGTATTCTGTGAGAATTTACCCGATAGGCTGCCGTATCCATAGAAGCAAACTGCTCCAGCGTAAGATACTTGTTGGGGTTATAAGGTTCATCCTGACATGACAGCAACGTAAGCGTCACGACGAGCGCAGATAGCCAAAAGATACCAGATAGTTTCAACGGAAATTACCTGATAGAGATTTTACGAACAACCTTTCCTACCTTTATAATGTAGCAGCCTCGCTGCAGGTTAAGGTCATAGCGCTTGTCAGCACCATCTATCTTGGCATTCATCACGCACACGCCCGTTACATTATAAATCTGCAGCATCATGCCGTTGGCATTGACGATGTGCAGCGATTGCCCCTGTATGGATATACCTATCTCGTTGAAATCGCTTTCTTCAACTTCCATTCCGTTTGCTGCTGCCATCGTGACAGCAGGAAACCCTATCAGTAAAGATGTGAAAAGAAATGCTGTAAGTATAGGTTTTCTCATACGCGTACATCACTTAATGTTGAGACAAAGATAAACAATTAATCAAACAACACAGGAACCAGGCATACAGAATATGGCGTGTATTAAGTTTATTTAACTTTGCCAGCCGCCGAAAGGTTCTCAAGTAACGTTCCCAACTGATAACAACGAGCACAATGACTGTCAATTTCTCCAAGTGTTCTCCATTTCCTGACAATGCAAAAACGCCTCTCGCCTGTTACCATGTGACCTGTACTGAATAAGTTGACAGTTTACATCAAACAAAAAAAGTAAAAAGTCATGAAACAGTACAATGAAATCGAAAAATTAGAGTTATTACGTCGGTACCTCACGAGTGGCCTGTCGATACGCGCCTTTTCCACAAGTGCCGGCATTCCCGTGGCGACATTCTTCGGATACCTCCGCGCGTACGGCCACCCCGACAACTCATCAATTCCCTTGCTTATGAAACACGAAGAACTGCCAACCACGCTCGACGAACTTCGCGCCCAGCTGCTCGAGGAGCGCAAGGCGCATGAAGCAGAACTGAAGCGCCTGAAGAAGGAACTGGCCCAGGAGAAACTCCGCTG
>NZ_FOHY01000011.1:108126-130407 GCF_900111525.1 Prevotella sp. kh1p2 | reverse complement strand
AACTTGTAATCTATTTCTTCGTTTGCCATCTTAAAATAAACGTGTTAAACTACTTTTTTATTGGTGCCTGACACAGTTTACTTTACACTCTCGAGCAGATATATAGAACATAAACTTTCCTTGAATTTTCGTTATTTTTGAATCACCGGTTCACTTTCAAAAGTAACGGGATGTCAAGGTTTCTTTGCTCCTTTCTTTTTCGCCCTTTTCCTGCTCATGAAAGAAAGGAGCGGTCGGCAAATCTGCCGACCGCTTTACTCCGTCTGTTCTTCTTGAACGGTTATCCGTCCCGTCCTTACTTCGGGGTGTGTGGAAAAAGCCCAATTCACCTCTTCATCGGGAAGGAGACTGTGAATGTACCCTCCCATGACCAATCCGCAATCCTGAAGGACTTTTTGCCGTGCGTCCTCCCTGCTGTCGGCAACCACCTCAAACACGCCATCGAAGATGTACTGTGTCCGTACTCTGTAAACTTTTCCTTTCATATTCTCAAAATTCAACCTTTAATAATCTGTGTTCCTTTGGTTCGCCATTGGATAACCTGCGATGGGTTAGCCAAAAATGATGCGCTCCATATCCATAGACAAAGTATTTGTCAAGTTCCGTTTCTTCGGCTATTTTGCTGATTGCCGTTCTTAATTCTTCCTTGCTGGAGGATATGGTTATCGCATTGATAACCCTAATAAGTATGTGCGGTATCTTGTCCGCCCAGTTACATACAATACTTTCTATTTCCACTTTCATTTTTGTAATATTTTGATGATTTATATTTTAAGCCGTTACCTTCATCCGTTGACTGATTAGTCTGCTGTTGGCATTGACGAGTTTCACGATTTGGTCGTGGTATTCCGTGCTTTGATTGCATAAACCCCGACTTTGCACCACTTCCAAAGTTTTCAGTGATACCTCTATCGTCTCTATCCGTCTGCCCTCAATGGTAGCCGAAAGGATTAGTGAGTCCTCCTTGAGGTAATATGCGTTGGAAAATACGCAATGGTGCATGGAAACTCCTTCTTCCAAATGTTCCTGTACGCTCTCCAACACATGGACTTGGATTGTACCATCGGTAAAGCATATACCGAAGAACTTGGATTTAAGTTCCTTAAATTGTTTTTCATCTTCCATCACCTTTTGCCGTTTCCGTTCAAGTTCCTCCTTTATCCGTTTTCGGTTGAGTTCCTCGTACCTTCGGTCGTGCTCTGCTGTAAGGTCGGCAGGACAAAGATACTTGGGGCTGTGGATGTCCTTGCCTAACCTGCGAAGCATATCCACATAATCACACCATAAGGATATGTCGGTTATATCGTAGCCGTTGCGGTTGGCTATCTTGTAGGACTGCCAATATTCGTCAAGAGCCTTCGTCTTATTAAGGAAATAGCGCAAATGCTCTGTGCGCCCTGCTTTCATCAATGTTTCGGCACGGCTGTCCGTGAGCAACGCAGGTATCAACGTTGTAGGCTCTATGCCATAGAAATTGTCCTCAAAGCCATTCCTGCGCAGGGTGTCCGATGCCTTGAACTTCGGATATATCGGGGAATAGGCTGCATATCGGTAGGCTTCATTGTCGTTGCGGATTGCCATAGGGGTGTAGAATGAAAAGGTATCAACATATCTTCCCAATGTGCGTGGAATGGCTACTATAGCTTTCCTCCCCTCTGCGTTCCACCAATACTGCCCGATTTCAAGCGCATAATATTCAGCCTTGCAGCCTTTCTCCATTCCTGCCACGAGGAGGAACATTCGCAACACTTGATACTCTCCATAAGCGGTAAGTATCGTGAAGTAGTGCTTCTGCTGCAATTTGCGCTCGAAGGTTTCCCTAACATGCAACTTTGCCCTGCAATGGGGGCAGGTGCAGGTTTCTTTGGGTTTGCCCATCACCCAACTATGTCCGCAGTCCATACAGGTGGTGCGACCTTTGGGCAGTCGGTAGGCGAAGTGGCTTATGCACTCACGGAAAGCCCATTTGCTCTGTTGCTTTGTTATCGGGCGAAGGTGCTTGCTCTCGGCAAGGACTGCTTTCTCAAATTTGTTTCTCGGTTTCATAATTTAAAAATCGAATAAGGATTGTTGTACTTGGGTTGCTGCGTTCTCGGCTTTCTTGGGGCGTGCGTTACGGCTCTGCATCTTGGTGAGTTGCTCACGCTGATACCGCCTGATGGCTTCCTGCCTTGCCTCGGCTTTCTCTTCCTCCGTGAGTTCCACAACATGATTGACGGCTATATGGCATTGTAAGGGGTTGCCTATCTCTATGTTGTCCTCGTCATAGTAGTGTACGGCAAGCGAATAGACCTCACCGTCGGTCAGACCGTTGCAACCTCCCTTATATATTTCATTAAGCATATAAGTGATGCAGTCGTCAATGCTCTTTCCCTGCTTGTGGTAACTTTTCGCAAAGAGTTCATCTTCCATTGCCCTGTTCTCCAAATAGCATTGGATGGTTTGTTTGAAATGTTCCGTTGTTTTCATATTGCTTCTATTTATTAAATGATTGTCTGAATGATTTTCTTTGTGTCCTGTGTTTCCATTGTCTCAAAAAGAAAGTCAATGAAATCTTTTCTTGCATCCCTCCGCAATTCCTTGTAGAGTGTTCTCAAGTTGGAGTTGTTGCCGTTGATATAGGTTTCCACCATATACACGAAGATGTTTTCGACTTCATAAAATCTGCATTGCTGTGCAGCTGTCTTGCTGTGTCTTGTTTCCATGTCTTATTCCGTTTATAAAGTTAGTATCCAAAGAATGAGGATAAGCAGTCCCACGAATGTGAGCATATAGAGTATGGTTGCCCAAATGACCCTGCCAATCCCGACAATGGTTTCCACTGCCAATGCCACCACCGCAGAGATACACCAAAGAATGATGCAAAGGAGCAGGCCCAGACCTTTGAATGTAATGTTTTTTGCCATATTGTCATTTTTTTTATTTTTAATGCGGATTCAGGAGCCTGAGGGAATTGAGTTTCACTGATTTTTCCGTCTCCCGTTTATCCGACATTTTTTTTGCGTCTTTCTGTCGCATCGGTCATTTTCGTTTCAGGAGCCTGACAAAGGTAGGGATTAGAGTATGCAAGGTTTTTCGAGAAAATACTACCCGAGGCATGAGGTGTGGAGATTTTCTCGAAAACAGGATGCCTGACCTTGCAGTATCGTATATCCCGGAATTACCTTTGCTCCTGAACGGAAAGGGCGGATGCGTACCGTGAAAGGCAGGCAATGGAGGTAAACGGAAAAGAGACGGAATGGATGAAAGATAACATTCGTGTGCGCACGAATGACAAATAGTCTCTCTGAAAGAAAATGAAGGCAAAAGCTAATCAACAGAAGGACAAAGCCAAAGGAAAAGTGTCAATAGTCTGACATATCGGACTTGATCGTATATGTCAGGCGGGACTTTTTTCAGGGTTTGTCCATAAGGAAAAGAGGTCTTTCCAATTTAAGGGGGAAACTTGTATTGCCCCTAAATAGGAAAGACTGCTTTTCTGAAAAATACGGCTTTTGCCTTCATTTTCCGAAAAGAATATGTATAAAAACGACATGGACACTTATTCCCTATAAAACTTTTATAGGAAATATGTTGCTTATCAACAAAAAATATTATCTTTGCACACATAAAGAGTTGTTTGAAACAAGTGCAAAACATAGAAGTTCATAGAATTTGAGTTGTAACTAATTCGTAACCCTTTTTCAGTTTTCTGAATTATATATCCTCATTTTCAATTACTTACAAAGAATATACTCTTTTTTATTTTGAAGAAGTCCGTTTTCATCCTTTCAGTTCTGGCGGTTCTCGTTCTCGGTTCCTGCAAAAAAGGTTTTCCGCCCCCTCTGAACAGCTTAGGAACCGCCGCCGACAGCCTCATCACTGCCGACATGCAGCTCACTGACTCGGCCCGGTGGGTAAAACTTTCGCCGCAGAAAGCCGACTCCCTGCTCCACGGCATCATCCTCGGAAACCCCAACCAACCACGCCGCGTTTGGCTTTACGGCATCAAGCGCCTGCCCGGAGACCGTCTGCTCTGCGGCTATGTGGTAGAAAGCGGACCGTTTGAGATGGTGAGACGCGAGATGTATTTTGCCACTTACGACGGTAGCGGACGACTGACGGATGGCTTGCAATGCTGCCGGCTGGACAGCATGCAGCTGTACCTGCCTTTCTTGTTGCAGCGAAACAGCAAACAGGAGAAACTGTTTGACAACAAAGGCAACAATTGGCAGGCTTCCGAATGGAGGTTCACTGATGACGAGAACTTCAGCATAACCGAGTTCTCATCAGCCTTCGGCGCCATGGGCGACAGCATTACCATGAGCCGTTTCGGACTGACAACCTACCATTTCCGCATCAACGCCGACGGTACCTTTACCCTTACCGACCACAAATTCAAACCTACGGGAACGAACTTCGGTTTCTTCTTTGAGCTACACATGGCCAAGGAATACGACCTGATGAGCAGGTTGCCCGTTTCGGCCGACGTATTGGGGCGCATGGAACGCCTGCAGCAGGAAGTCTGCCGGCGCACTTATCCCTACATAGACACCCTGTACACGAGCCGGGGAACCACTTGGTACGAAACTTCCAAATACTGGGACAACCTGCGAATGCAGACTATCGCCAGCCAGTTCACCACAGAGATGTACTTCCGAGACCCCGAGCGCTTCCTCCGGTGGCTCTATGCACACCCGCAATCGGGTCTTGCTCTGGCGCTTGAAGCATGTATCAACCCCGACAAGGGCCAGCTTTCGCTCAAGCGACTCGCCCGCGACATTGATGCCGCAACAGCACCTGACGGCGACAGGTTGCACACGGCAAGGATGCGGGAGTACCTGCACAGCCTCATCAGTGAGTGGGAGTACGATCCAATCTTCTACGCTACCGACCACGAGTTCGATTAACCTCATCCTCCCTTTTTGCAGCTCCAAGACAAAATATTATTACTTTGCAGCTTGCAAATCATCCCCTCCTAAATTGTGAATTGTGAATTATGAATTGTGAATTATCACCTCGTTGCTTGCAAAATCACCCCCTTCTAACCTCCCCTTTCTAAGGTGAGGAACAGCTGCTGTGGGCTTACTGTGGGTTTGCTGCTTAGGTTTTAAGACAGAGTAACAGAGTATTTTTCCTGCTGCTGAGCGCTTGCTGCGAGTTCGCTGCTTGTTTTTAAAGACAGAGTAACAGAGTATTTTTCCTGCTGCAGAAAACATGCAGCTACGATTACTCCCCTTAGAAAGGGGAGGATACCAGTTTGTCTTTTCGCAAACCGTTGCTTACTCATTCTTCCTACTCAGCAAACCCACAACAGCGAAAAAATTACTCTGTTACTCTGTCTTTCAAAATCAGCAGCAAACCAGCAGCAAACCCACAACAGCGAAAAAAATACTCTGTTACTCTGTCTTTAAAAACAAGCAGCGAACTCGCAGCAAGCGCTCAGCAGCAGGAAAAACACCCTGTTACTCTGTCTGAAAATAAGGGCGGGAACATAACGGGATAGCAACCCGCGGGACGGAGCTATGCTTCAAGGCCTTTGAACAATACCTTCAACAGGCTTGAAGATGCCCTTCTAGGGGCTTGAAAGGCATCTTTTATAGTCTCGTTTGTAATTTATTGATTTACAATAGCTTACAAACGAGGACACAAAAGGGGAATTCAGAGAACTCCGGCCACGAGGTTCGTAAGCTCCACGAACTGCGGGATGGAGAGCTGCTCGGGACGCTTGGTCATGATGTCGCGGGCAAAGAAGTCGGCTCCGGGCATGCGCTGGGGGAACAACTGGCGAAGACTGACGCGCAGCATCTTACGCCGCTGGTTGAACACAGCTTTCACCACGCGCTTGAAGAGCGCCTCGTCGCAACCCAAATCGGTTACGTCGTTGCGCGTCATCCGTATCACGGCGCTCTTCACCTTGGGCGGTGGATTGAACACGTCCTCATTGACCGTGAAGAGATACTCTACGTTGTACCATGCCTGGATGAGCACGCTCAGAATGCCGTAGGCCTTGGTACCGGGCTCTGAAGCCATGCGTTGGGCCACTTCGCGCTGTATCATGCCGGTGCAGCAGGGTATGAGTTCCTTGTTGTCGAGCATCTTGAAGAAGATTTGAGAGGAAATGTCGTAGGGATAATTGCCCGTGAGCACGAACGGTTTACCGCCGAAGACGCCACGCAGATCCATGCGCAGAAAGTCCTCGCCGATGATGTTGTGGCGCAGCTGCGGCCAGGCCTCGTGCAGGTAGGCCACGCTCTCGGCATCAATCTCCACGGCCTTCACCTCGCGTTCTTTTGTCACCAGGAACTGCGTGAGCACGCCCATGCCGGGCCCAATCTCCAGTATCGGGATGGCCGGACATGCGTCTACGGTGTCGGCAATGCGGCGGGCAATGTTGAGATCGGTCAGGAAATGCTGGCCCAGGTTCTTCTTCGGTCTTACTGATTTCATGTTATCGGCTTTATCGGGCAAAGTTAATCATAATATTCGGAAACAAGAAGTGGCGGGCCGATAAAATCGACCCGCCACCTTATTTGATTGTTCTAAACTTTCTGAGTAAGAATATTGAGCTTACTTGTTCTCAACATTCATCTTTCCATTCACGTTTACTGCCTCTGCAATCATGATTGCTACGATGGCAAATGAGAATAATAATACCATAATCTTTTTACCTTTCTTTTAAGTTATCCTTATCTGTCTTGTTATCGATTGCAAAGGTAGAGCTTTTTTGTGTGTGCGTAAACAAAAGCAAGGAAATATGTGTCGAAAGGGGCGTTTTATTGATTAAGGTCAACGGCTGGCGCCGTGAGGTTGACCTACATCAAGCGTTCTTTTTGGCCGGGGGGCTGAAAAAAGGGAGGTTATATTTTGTGTTTCATCCTTTTTATCGTAACTTTGCGGTTATGATGCAAATGAAGAAAGCGGCTAACACCACGATGAAAGTTGCGCTGTCACTCCTCTTGGGCGGCGCCATTCTGTACTGGATGTACCGCGACTTCGACTTCCGGCGCGTGGAGCATGTGCTCTGGCACGAGATGAACTGGACGTGGATGCTGCTCTCCTTTCCGTTCGGCATCCTGGCACAGATGTTCAGGGGCTGGCGGTGGAAGCAGAGTCTGGAGCCCATCGGCGAGCGTACGCGGGCCTCGGTGCGCGTGCATGCCGTGTTTCTCTCTTACGCCGTGAGCCTCATCATTCCGCGTATAGGCGAGTTTGCGCGCTGCGGCGTGCTGGCAAGGTACGACAAGGCGTCGTTCCCCAAGGCGCTGGGCACGGTGGTAACGGAGCGGGCCATCGACTCGTTGCTGGTGCTGCTCATTACCGGACTCACGTTTCTGTTCCAGATAAAGGTATTCAACACGTTCTTTGACAAGACCGGCACAAGCCTCGACACCATTCTGCGCGGCTTCTCGCTCACGGGCTGGATAGTTACCGGTGTATGTGCGCTGGCCGTGCTCATACTGCTATTTTATCTGCTGAGGCGGCTCTCCATATATAATAAGGTGAAGAACACGCTGCACGGATTGTGGCAGGGAGTGACGTCGCTCAGGAGTGTGAGGAACGTTCCGCTGTTCATCTGCTTCACCCTGGCGATATGGGGCAGCTACTTCCTGCACTACTACCTCACGTTCTTCTGCTTCGAGTCTACGGCCCATCTGGGGTTGGCCTGCGCGCTGGTAACGTTCATCGTGGGCTCCATAGCCGTCATCGTGCCCACTCCAAACGGTGCAGGGCCGTGGCATTTCGCCGTGAAGACCATGCTCATACTCTACGGCGTGGCCGATACGGACGCGCTTTACTTCGTGCTCATCGTACACTCCGTGCAAACGCTTCTTGTGGCTCTGATGGGCGTTTACGCCTGGATGGCGCTCTCGTTTACCGAGACCGGAACCGCCAACGCCTGAGAGCAAACCATGAATAGAACCATAAACTCTAAATAAACAACAACTATGAGTGAAATCAAAAACTTAAAGCCCGAGGGCATCTGGCGCAATTTTGATGCCCTGACACAGGTTCCGCGTCCGTCCGGACACCTGGAGAAAGTACAGCAGTTCCTTCTTGACTTCGCCAAGAAAGCAGGCGTAGAGGCCTTCAAGGACCCTGCCGGAAACATCGTGATGCGCAAACCGGCCACGCCGGGTTATGAGAATCGCAAGACCGCCCTGCTGCAGGCACACATGGACATGGTGCCGCAGAAGAGTCCGGACAGTGACCACAACTTTGAGACCGACCCCATACAGACTTATATCGAGGATGGATGGGTGCACGCCAAAGGCACCACGCTGGGCTCAGACGACGGCATCGGAGTGGCTGCCATCATGGCCGTGATGGAGGACAAAGAGCTGAAGCACGGCCCCGTGGAGGCACTTATCACGGCCGACGAGGAGACGGGCATGTACGGTGCCAATGACCTGCCGGAAGGTGAACTGCAGGGTGACATCCTGATGAACCTCGACTCCGAGACCTGGGGAAAGTTCGTCATAGGCTCTGCCGGAGGCATTGACATCAACGCGACCTTAGGCTACAAGGAGGTGGAAAACACCGAGACGGCTGCCGTAAAGGTAACGCTGAAGGGCTTGCGCGGAGGCCATTCGGGCCTGGAAATCAACGAGGGCCGCGCCAATGCCAACAAACAGATGGTGCGACTGGTGCGTGAGGCCATCGAAAAATGCGGTGCCCGACTGGCCACCTGGCACGGAGGAAACATGCGCAACGCCATCCCCTTCAAGGCCGAAGTGGTGCTGGCACTGCCCAAAGAGAACGTAGAAGGACTGAAGAAGATGGTTGCCGGCTGCAGGGAAGCTATCGAGGACGAGTTCAAGACCATAGAAAGCAACGTGGAATTCTTCGTCGAAGACGCTGCGGCTCCGCAGACGCTGCTGCCCGTGGAGATACAGGACAACCTCGTAGATGCCATCTACGCCTGCCACGACGGCGTTATCCGCATGATTCCAACCTATCCGGAAGTGGTGGAAACATCATCAAACCTGGCCATCATCGACATTGAGAACGGTCTTGCAACCATCAAGATACTGGCCCGCTCATCGCGTGAGGACATGAAGCAGTACATCGTCAACACGCTGCAAAGCTGCTTCAACATGGCCGGTATGAAAGTGGAAACCAGCGGAAGCTACGGTGGCTGGGATCCTAATCCGGACAGCGAGATACTCAATCTGCTCAAGAAGATATACAAGGAGCAAACGGGCAAGGATGCCGTTGTGCAGGCCGACCACGCCGGACTGGAGTGTTCCGTCATCCTGGGCAAGTATCCGCACATGGATGTTGTGAGCTTCGGGCCCACCCTCCGCTCACCTCACACGACGGGAGAGCGCTTCGAAATCGCCACGGCAGAACCCTTCTGGAACCTGCTGAAGCAGGCTTTGGAAGAAATTCCTGCCAAATAAACCATCTTAAAAGCAAAGCCGGAAGAACGCAACTGTTGTTCTTCCGGCTTTTTCTTATCCATGAGCGCCCCTTCGATAGACTTTTTTCAGGAAAAACACAACTAAAGTACAAAATATGTGAAGCAATGGAACGGGATTATGAATTAATTTTGTTACTTTTGCAGCACCAAACCAAATCAGAACGAATTTATGGACGATTATCACGCGGAAAATATGAACTTGTAAGCTGGGGAACAGTGCTCTGACACCAATCTCCAACTTATTTAAACATGGAGATTAGTGAAATGAAGACATACTGGAATATAGAAAAGAACCTGACCACCATCAAGGAGTGGCAGCCCAACTGCTGGATACAAGTAACATGTCCAACTGATGAAGACCAGCGAGAGCTGGAAGATAAATTCAACATACCCGATTATTTCCTCTCGGACATCAGCGATACCGACGAACGTGCACGCTATGAGTACGACGACGGATGGATGCTTATCATCCTCCGCATACCCTACGTGAAGGAGATACGCTCGCGTACGCCCTACTCTACCGTACCTTTAGGCATCATTCACAAGCGTGATGTAACCATCACCGTGTGCTATTACGAGACCAATGTGATGCTCGACTTCGTGAGCTACCAGCAAAAACGCGGCGTTGGTTTTACCGACTACGTAGACATGATATTCCGTCTCTTCCTCTCGAGTGCCGTCTGGTACCTCAAGAGACTGAAGCAAATAAACGCTCTCATAGAGAAAGCAAAGCACAATCTCGACCACGAGGTGAACAACGAAAACCTCATCGGGCTCAGCCGCCTGCAGGATTCGCTCACCTACTTCATCACCTCTATCCGCGGCAACGAGAACCTCCTGCAGAAGCTGAAGTTCAAACTGCAGGTCGACGAGCTTGATGCAGACCTGATAGAAGACGTGAACATCGAGATGACGCAGGCCCGCGAAACCACCAACATCTATTCCGACATTCTGGAATCGACCATGGACACCTATTCAAGTATCATCAACAACAACATGAATACGGTGATGCGAACCCTCACGTCGGTGAGCATCATCATGATGTTCCCTACGCTCATAGCCTCTCTCTTCGGCATGAATCTCATCAACGGGATGGAAACCAACAAGTTCGGATTCCTCATCGCGCTCGTTATTTCCATATTCGTTTCGGGCATTACATGGTGGATTTTGCGCCGTAAACGCCTCGTTTAGACGAAAAAAACGCAAAAAAACACGTTTTCATTAGGCAATTACAATATTTTTATTTAAGTTTGCAGAAAGCAATGGATGTTTGAAACAACATCACGCATCACCATGCGAAGCATTGAAAAACCATGTCAGAAACTTAAAGCAGTGAAACGATGGACTCTCAAGACAACATCCTGGAACAGGGTAAAATAGAAGACGAAAAGAAAGTGGAAGAGGTTGCTGCAGCAGCACCAAGCGCTGAAGAACCTGCCGCAACGGCAACTCCCGAAGTAGAAACAGCCGCTGAGGAGCCCGCATCCGCCCCCGAACAGGCGGAAGCAGAACCTGCTCCGGAGGCTCAGCCTTCCCAAGATTCCGAAGCTCAAAAGCAGGAGCAACCCGCACCGGAGGTTCCTGAACAGAAGTCATACAGCACCAAAGAGGAGGTGCTGGGGCGCGTCAAGGAGATTGCCCACAACGAGGAAAATCCCGACAAGGACGAAATTGACCACCTGAAAACCACCTTTTACAAGCTGCACATAGCCGAACGTGAAGCGCAGCAGAAAGCTTACATCGACGCCGGAGGCGACCCCGAGAAGTATGAGGTACTGCCCGATGACGCCGAGGAGGAGTTCAAGGCCGAGATGATAATCATCAAGGAGAAGCGTGCCAAGATTTTCCAACAGGCCGAAGCCGAGAAAGCAACAAACCTGAAAAAGAAACTCGAGATTATTGAAAAGATAAAGACGATGGCCACTTCGCCCGAAGCAGCCAACAAATCATTCAATGAATTCAAGGAACTCCAGCAACAATGGAAAGAAATCAAGAGCGTACCGGCCGACAAAGCCAACGAGTTGTGGCGTAGCTACCAGCTCCATGTCGAGCAGTTCTACGACCTGCTGAACCTCAACCGCGAAGCTCGGGAGTACGATTTCAAGAAGAATTTGGAGCTTAAAATCAAGCTCTGCGAAGCTGCCGAGCACCTGGTAGACGAGCCTGACGTTATCAGCGCCTTCCACCAACTGCAGGAGCTGCACCAGCAATACCGCGAAACAGGCCCCGTGGCCAAGGACTTACGCGAGCAGATATGGACGCGTTTCAAGGCTGCCTCCACCGTTATCAACAAGCGACACCAACAACACTTCGAGCAGCTGCGGGCCCAGGAGGAAGACAACCTGGCCAAGAAGACCGCCCTCTGCGAAAAAGTAGAAGCCATAGCCAAGGAAGAAAACAAGACTGCCGGCGACTGGGAGAAACGCACCAAGGAAATTATAGCCGTACAGGGCGAATGGAAAAAGATTGGGTTCGCACCGCAGAAGATGAACGTCAAGATATTCGAGCGCTTCCGCGCAGCATGCGACGACTTCTTCGGTCGCAAGGCCGAGTTCTTCAAAGGCATGAAACAGCGCTTTGCCGAGAATGCCGAGAAGAAGAAAGCTCTCGTGGAGAAAGCCCAGGCTCTGGCCGATTCTACCGACTGGAAGTCGACCAGCGACAAGCTCATCGCCCTGCAGAAAGAGTGGAAAACCATAGGTACAGTGCCCAAGAAGTTAGGCGACCAGCTCTGGCACGACTTCCTCGCTGCCTGCAACCACTTCTTCGAGGCCCGCAATGCCGCCAATGCAGGCACGCGCAACGTGGAGCATGAGAACCTTGCCAAGAAGCGAGACATCATTGCCAAGCTAAAAGAACTGGCCGAGAATGCGGCCGACGACACTGCCGACAAGGTGCAGCAGCTGGTGGATGAATACAACCAGGCCGGCCACGTGCCCTTCAAAGAGAAGGACAAGATATACAAGGAGTACCACGACGTGCTCGACAAGCTCTACAACGAACTGCACATATCGGTGGCACGCCGCAAGTTGGACAACTTCAAGAGCAACCTGAAGAACGTAGCCCGACGCGGTGAAGACGCTCTGGACAACGAGCGCGGACGCCTCATGCGCCGCTACGAGCAACTCAAACAGGAAATAACAACCTACGAGAACAACCTCGGCTTCCTCAATGCAGCCAGCAAGAAGGGAAGCAGCCTGCTCGACGAGCTGAACCAGAAGGTACAGAAACTCAAGGACGACGCCGAACTCGTGCGCCAGAAAATCAAGGCGATAGACAAGCAAAACGAAGAAAGCGAAGAAGAAGAGTAGGCGCATCACGCCCTGCAACGCATACAGAATGGCCGGCCAAATACCGGCCATTCTTTTTTTATACCTGCCCGACGACCGGCTCGAAGATATCGTTCGGGAACTTTCGACACTTGTCGCACGATCGTGCGACACTTGTCGAATGATTGTGTGACAAGTGTCGAAAGTTCCCGGAGCACGTCTTCAGCCCGCCTGATGAAGCCTTGCAGGACGCCGCGAGGTATGCTGCAACCGGCATGCGGCATGGCGCGAGGACTGCAGGTGCCGACCGACCGACGAGCCGAATATTATTTTCCAACAGAAAATGTTAATCTTTCAGCCAATGTGTTAATAGTTCTTAGGATTGATATAGTTTTCCGTTGGAAATTTGTAAGGCTAAGGATTAGCCGCTATCTTTGCATTGTTTTCCGTGGGAAACCATTAAAAACGTAACAATAACAAACAGACAGATAAATGAAGCACATCATCATTGGCGGCGTTGCCGGGGGAGCCACGGCAGCCGCGAGAATAAGAAGAGCCGACGAGCAGGCCGAGATTTTGCTCGTTGAAAAAGGCAAGTACATCTCCTATGCCAACTGTGGGCTGCCCTACTACATAGGCGGCGTGATAAGCGAACGCGACAAGCTGTTCGTGCAGACGCCCGAAGAGTTCTCCCAACGGTTCAACATCAACGTGCTCACACAGACGGAGGCCGTGGCCATTGACACCCGGGCAAAGACCGTGACCCTGCGCGCAGACGGCCGCGAGTGGCAGGAGCAGTACGACCGACTGCTGCTTTCGCCCGGCTCGTCGCCCGTTCGTCCGCCCCTGCCCGGTATCGATTCCGAGGGCATTTTCACCCTTCGCAATGTCGAAGATACCGACAACATCAAGCACTACATGCAGCAGCACGCCGTCAGGGAGGCCGTAGTGGTGGGCGGAGGGTTCATAGGTCTGGAGATGGCAGAGAACCTGCACCGGGCCGGAACCCATGTTTCCATCGTCGAGATGGCCAATCAGGTCATGGCGCCTGTTGACTTCTCCATCGCTTCTCATGTGCATCGAGAGCTCATGGACAAAGGTGTGAGCCTGTATCTGGAGAAAGGTGTCGACCATTTTGAGCAGAACGCAGACGGCAGCCTGCAGGTGTTCTTCGGCTCGGGCGAGAGCATCAAGGCCGACCTCGTGCTGCTTTCCATCGGCGTAAGGCCCAATACGGAGCTGGCCAAGGCCGCGGGCATAGCGCTCGGAACGCGGGGCATCAAGGTAAACAGCTATCTGCAAACCTCTGCCGAGGATGTTTATGCCGTGGGCGATGCCATAGAATACCCGCATCCGGAATACGGCGAGCCGTGGCTCAACTACCTGGCAGGGCCAGCCAACAGGCAGGGCCGCATCGTTGCCGACAACATGGTGTACGGCAACCGGACCGAGTACGAGGGCGCCATCGGCACCTCCATAGCCAAGGTCTTCGGCCTCACGGTGGGCTCCACGGGGCTGGCGGCCAAGCGGCTCAAGCAACTCGGCATCGGCTACGAGAGCAGTATCACCGTCAACCAGTCGCATGCGGGCTACTATCCCGGTTCGTTCATGCTGACCACCAAGCTCACCTTCGACCCCAAGACGGGCAAACTCTACGGCGCGCAGTACGTGGGGCACGAAGGCGTTGACAAGCGGATAGACCAGATTTCCATACTTATCAAGCACGGCGGAACCATCTCCGACCTCACTCAACTTGAGCACGCGTACGCTCCCCCGTTCTCTTCGGCCAAGGATCCCATTGCCATCGCCGGCTACACGGCATGCAACATAGCCTCCGGCCAGATGCCCGTCATCCACTGGCGCGACATCAGCCAGCTCGACCTGAACGAGGTTCAGCTCGTAGATACGCGCACACCAGAGGAGTTTGAAACAGGAACCATTGACGGTGCTGTGAACATTCCGCTCGACGACTTGCGCCAACGCATGGGCGAGTTGAGCAAGGACAAGCCCGTGGTGGTGTTCTGCGCCGTGGGCTTGCGCGGCTATCTGGCCACCCGCACGCTGATGGCAAACGGCTTCAGTGTGCGCAATCTCTCCGGCGGATACAAGACCTGGGCCCTCAACACGCAACGCATAGAGAACCGGAAACCGGCTGACGCCGGGCAGAACCAAACCTGCAACAAGGCTGCAGCACCCGTGCAGCGGCTGCACATAGACGCATGTGGGCTGCAATGTCCCGGTCCTATCATGAAACTCAAGCAGGCCATGGACGCCATAAAGGTCGGAGAACAGATTGAGGTGACGGCTACCGACGCCGGATTTCCACGCGATGCACGCGCCTGGTGCAAATCTACAGGCAACCAAATCGTATCGGAGAACGAGCAAGACGGCTACTACACCGTTGTTTTCTGCAAGCAACCCAGTCAGCCGGCGGCCGCCGTGGGCGCTGCTCCGGGTGCCAGGAACAAGACTCTCATCTGCTTCAGCGACGACCTGGACCGCACCATTGCCACCTTTGTGCTGGCCAACGGAGCGGCCGCAACGGGTCACAAGGTTTCCATCTTCTTCACTTTCTGGGGGCTCAATGTCATCAAGAAGGAGCACAAGCCGGCCGTGAAGAAGGATTTCTTCGGACGTATGTTCGCCCACATGCTGCCCAAGAGCAGCCGGCAGCTGCACCTCTCGCAAATGAGCATGATGGGTATGGGCGACCGCATGATACGCTACATCATGCGCAAAAAGAACATCGCATCGCTGGAGGAGCTGCGGCAGCAGGCCCTGAACAACGGCGTGGAGTTCATTGCCTGCCAGATGACGATGGACATGATGGGCATCAGGAAGGAGGAACTCCTGGACGGCGTGACCGTAGGAGGTGTGGCCACCTACATGGAAAGGGCCGAGAATGCGGGCGTGAACCTGTTTATCTGAAACCGCGCAGACCGAAAACGCCGGCCGCGGTTACGGCTGCCGAGGCGGACAAACAAAAAAAGGAATGGAGCACAACGGCTTCATTCCTTTTTTGTTTAAGCTGATATCGGAGCCCTGCCCGGCCGCTGCTTACTGCACGCGGCTGAGCTTGTGGCCCGTAAGTTTCTGTATATCGCGTACCATCGGATAGTCTTCCTTGGTGCAGAAGGTCAGCGCCACGCCGCTGTGGCCGGCTCTGCCGGTGCGCCCGATGCGGTGAACATAGGTCTCGGCAACGTCGGGCATGTCGAAGTTCACCACCAGTTGGAGGTCGTCTATGTCGATACCGCGGGCTGCAATGTCAGTAGCAATGATGACGCGCGTCTTCTTCGACTTGAAGTTAGACAGTGCCCGCTGCCGTGCGTTCTGGCTTTTGTTGCCGTGTATGGCGTCGCAGTTGATGCCGCGAGCCTTGAGTTTCTTGGCTATCTTGTCGGCTCCGTGCTTGGTGCGGGCAAAGACAAGGGCCGTGTTCTGCCTGTCGGTACCCAGTACCTTGACCAGCAGGTCGACCTTCTCGGGCTTTTCAACGAGGTAGAGCCGCTGGTCTATGGTGTCTACCACCGACGATACCGGCGCCACTTCAACGCGCTGCGGCTTGTATAGCAGCGATTTGGAGAGCGTGGCTATACTCTCGGGCATGGTAGCCGAGAAGAACAAAGTCTGCCGCCGCTTAGGCAACAGCGGGATGATACGCTTGATGTCGTGGATAAAACCCATGTCCAGCATGCGGTCGGCCTCGTCAAGAACGAAGTGGCGTATCTGTTCCAGCGAGATGATATGCTGTCCGATGAGGTCGAGCAGACGGCCGGGAGTGGCTATCAGTATGTCGACGCCGCGCTGCAGTTGGGACACCTGCGCACCCTGCTTTACGCCTCCGAAGATGACGCACGAGCGCAGCCGGGTGTTCTTGGCATAATCCTCCACGCACTCCTCTATCTGTATGGCCAGCTCGCGTGTGGGCGTCAGGACGAGCGCCTTGGGCTGTCGGCCGCCCGTATCGGCAGCCGACATGAGCTGCTGGATAATTGGGATAGCAAAGGCTGCCGTCTTGCCGGTTCCCGTCTGGGCGATGCCAAGGAGGTCGCGGCCTGTAAGTGCGGCGGGGATAGCCTGTTCCTGAATGGGTGTGGGGGTTTCGTAATGTTTTGCCTGGAGCGCCTTGAGAATGGGCTCCGCGATATTCAATTCTTTAAATGTCATCATTTTACGTTTCGCTATACGGTGTATAGCCTGTTATCTGTTTATTTATAATGGGCCGTCGGCAACCGTTTTTCCGGCCAGTATCGGCCGGCCGGCGAGGTGCCTTGCGGCATAAAGAAAAAAGCTAAACAGTCGGTCTCCAACTATTTAGCTTCCTTTTGAGTTGGGATACCCGGATTCGAACCAGGAATGACAGGACCAGAATCTGTAGTGTTACCATTACACCATATCCCAAAGTCGGTTTACAACACGTTTCCGAATTGCGTTTGCAAAGTTACGCATTTTTTTATTACCACCAAAAAAAACACGCATTTTTTTCACGATAACCGGTCAGAAAAGTGATATTCCGGTGTCAGGAGCACGATGTTTCCCCGTTTTCGGGCCCCCAAAAAGCACTTCTCACGGGGCTTGCTGACCATCGGGCGGGGTGTAAAAAGCATGCTTCGGGAACTTTCGACACTTGTCGCACGATTGTGTGACACCTGTCGAATGATTATGCGACAAGTGTCGAAAGTTCCCGAACGTCATCTTTTGCACCTCAACTGCAGGCCCGCAGCAACCGCAGTCGGGGCCGGCAGCTCCCCCTGCCCTGCCGCCGGCAGCCGCACGGGTACGGGCTGCCAGCGGCGGAGGCGGCAGACGGGGTGGCGTTTTCCTCCAAAAAAGACAAATAAAGCGAGTTTTTGAATGTTATTCCAACAAATAGGTGTAACTTTGTAGCGTATAAACACAAATGCGTTTAATTGAATGACAGAAACAAAACAACTCGTTAAAACCATTACAAAAGGCATACAGGAAAAGAAAGGACAGGACATCGTGATAGCCGACCTCTCGGGTATAGACGGCAGCATAGCCAACTACTTCGTGGTATGCCAGGGCAACTCGCCCTCGCAAGTGGAGGCTATAGCCGAATCCGTTGGCAACTTCTGCCGCAAAGATGCAGGCGAAAAGCCTCTGAACGTAGTAGGTCTGGGCAACGACCAGTGGGTGGCCATGGACTACAGTGACGTGCTGGTGCACATCTTCCTGCCCGAAACAAGGACCTTCTACGACCTGGAAAACCTGTGGGAAGACGCCAAGCTGACAAAGATTCCCAATGCAGACTGACTTTGGCATGACATTTGATAGCCGTTAGTTACATCAATAGAAACAACGTATGGACAATAAAAACAATTACAACAACCCTGACAACAACCAGCCAAAGATGCCACGTTTCAACATGAACTGGTTCTACGCGGTGGTTTTGTTGGGCTTGGTATTGCTCTTCCTTTCGGGAGGCGGCGAGGCTCTCACGGGTTCGCCGGCTGCCAAGGAGGCATCCTATACAACCTTCAAGGCTTACATCGAGAAGGGCTATGCAGAACGCGTGGTGGTTAACAAGGACGACGGAACGCTCAAGATGTACGTCCGCGCCACGAAGATAAAAGACGTTTTTCACAAAACAGCCAAAGAGGTAGGGCCCTATCCCTACGTGAGCGTGCAGACGGGTTCTATCGATGAGCTGGAACGCTACCTTACCGAAGCGCAGAAACAAGGCAAGATTGTGGAGTTCAGTTACGAGAACCAAAAGAGCAACCTCTTGTTCGACATCCTCATCAACACGCTGCCCTGGATTCTTCTTATTGTGTTCTGGTTCTGGCTCATGCGCCGTATGAGCGGCGGGGGAGCCGGTGGCGGAGGCGGAGTGTTCAGCGTCGGCAAGTCGAAAGCACGCCTGTACGAGAAAGGCAACGACCTGGGCATCACCTTCAAGGACGTAGCCGGGCAGGAAGGAGCCAAGCAGGAAGTGCAGGAAATCGTTGAGTTCTTGAAGAATCCGCAGAAATACACCGAGCTTGGTGGCAAGATTCCAAAGGGCGCCTTGCTGGTAGGACCGCCGGGAACGGGCAAGACACTGCTTGCAAAGGCCGTGGCCGGCGAGGCCGGTGTGCCCTTCTTCTCCATGAGCGGCTCCGACTTTGTAGAGATGTTCGTGGGCGTCGGCGCCAGCAGAGTGCGCGACGTGTTCTCCCAAGCCAAGCAGAAAGCGCCGTGCATCATTTTCATCGACGAGATTGATGCCGTGGGCCGCGCCCGCAGCAAGAACCCGGCAATGGGCGGAAACGACGAGCGCGAGAACACGCTCAACGCCCTGCTGACGGAGATGGACGGCTTTGGAACCAACAGCGGAGTCATCGTTCTGGCCGCTACTAACCGCGTGGACATGCTCGACAAGGCACTGCTACGCGCCGGAAGGTTTGACCGCCAGATACACGTTGACCTGCCCGACCTGGCCGAACGCAAAGCTATCTTCCAGGTGCACCTGCGCTCCGTGAAGATTGACAACACGGTGGATATCGACTTCCTGGCCCGACAGACGCCCGGCTTCTCTGGTGCAGACATCGCGAACGTGTGCAACGAGGCTGCTCTTATAGCCGCCCGCCACAACAGCAGCCATGTAGGAAAGCAGGACTTCCTGGACGCCGTGGACCGTATCATCGGCGGACTGGAGAAGAAAACCAAGGTTATGACGGCCGAGGAGAAACGGAGCATCGCCATCCACGAGGCCGGTCATGCCACCATCAGCTGGTTCTGTCAGCACGCCGACCCACTGGTCAAGGTTACCATCGTGCCGCGCGGACAGGCTTTAGGAGCCGCCTGGTACCTGCCGGAGGAACGCGTCATCACCACCAAAGAGGAAATGCTTGACGAGATATGCGCCCTCTTGGGAGGCCGTGCAGCCGAAGATCTCTTTACCGGACATATCTCCACGGGAGCCATGAACGACCTGGAGCGCGCCACGAAGAGCGCCTACGGCATGGTTGCTTATGCGGGCATGAGCGACAAACTGCCCAACATCTGCTACTACAACAACCAAGAATACCAGTTCCAGCGCCCCTATTCGGAGACTACTGCTAAGATAATGGACGACGAGGTGCTCAAGATGATAAACGAACAGTATGCACGCGCCAAGCAGATACTGACCGAACACAAGGACGGACACAAGCAGCTGGCCGACCTGTTGTTCCAGAAAGAAGTCATCTTTGCCGAAGACGTGGAGCACATTTTCGGCAAGCGCCCGTGGGAAAGCCGCTCTCAGATTATCATCAAGGAGAACGCCGCCGATGACGATGTGCCCAAGCTGGAAGACATGCCCGATGAAGTAAAGCAGGCACAGGCCGAACACGAGAAGGCTGTGGCAGAGGCCCGTAACGCCGAAACGCAAGCTCCGGCCGACACCAACGATACTGCCCAATCATAGAAACAACCATAGGGGGATGGATGTGCCATACATCCATCCCCCGTTTTAATGAATTACACGATGAATGACAAAGTGAAGAACCTCATTGTACGCACCATTACGGGCATTCTGTTCGTAGCCATCATGGTGGTGTGCTTCCTGCGTCCGCTGGCCATGATATTCCTTTTCGCCCTCATCACGGGCATGACCATCTGGGAATACTGCGGCCTCGTGAACGACCTGCGCAACGTAACCGTGAACCGTTTCATAGCCACCGTGGCCGGCGTTTACTTCTTTCTGGCCGTGGCTGGCGTCAACAGCGGCTACGTACAGACCAATGGCGTCTTCGTGCCTTACCTGCTCACCATCATCTACCTGTTCATCAGCGAGCTTTATGTCAAGACAGAAAACGCCATCAACGACTGGGCCTACGCCATGCTCTCACAGCTCTACATCGCCCTGCCGCTGTCGATGATAAACGTGCTGGCCTTCCGCACGGCCCCCGACGGCGCCATCAGCTTCTACTACCTGCTGCCGCTGTGCATCTTCATCTTCCTGTGGACCAACGACACGGGTGCCTATTGCTGCGGTTCCCTCTTCGGAAAACACAAGCTGTTCCCGCGCATCAGCCCCGGCAAGAGCTGGGAAGGCTCCATCGGAGGAGGCGTTCTGGTGCTGATAGTTGCCGCCTCCATCGGCTGGTTTGAGAACCAGGGAGCCAACCTCTCCGGCCTAACCATTGCCCAGTGGGTGGGCCTCGGCCTCGTCGTAGTGTTCTTCGGAACCTGGGGCGACCTTGTAGAGAGCCTCTTCAAGCGCACCTTGGGCGTTAAAGACAGCGGCAACGTGCTGCCCGGACACGGCGGAATGCTGGACCGTTTCGACTCCTCGCTCATGGCCATTCCGGCCGCCGTGGTCTATCTGTACACGCTTACGCTATTCTAATCAGACATCAATTACAATACTGCTGACATGATGAAGAAACTCCTCCTTTTGTTATTCAGCACCCTGCTCACGGCCGGCGCCTTTGCCGCCACGCCCGTACAGAAGTGGGGACAGCTGCAGGTGGTGGGCACGCAACTGTGCGACCGGCACGCAAAACCCGTCGTTCTGCGCGGCGTGAGCATGGGGTGGCACAACTTCTGGCCACGCTTCTACAACCAGCAGGCAGTGAGCTGGCTGGCCAAAGACTGGCACGCAACCGTTGTACGCGCCGCCATGGGAACCATCAACAACGACAACTACATCGACAACCCGCAACACGCACTCGGCTGTGTGGAGCGAGTGATAGACGGCGCCGTAAAGAGCGGCATCTACGTTATCATCGACTGGCATTCGCACAAGTTGCAAACGGCCGAGGCGGTGAAGTTCTTCGGCATGATGGCCCGTAAGTACGGCAACCGCCCAAACGTGATATACGAAATCTACAACGAGCCGGTTGAGGACTCGTGGGAGAGCCTGAAGGACTACGCCCGGCAGGTGATAGGCGAGATACGCAAGTATGATGCCGACAACATCGTGCTCATCGGCTGCCCGCACTGGGACCAGGACATTGACAAAGTGGCAGCAAGTCCGCTCACGGGCTTTACCAACATCATGTACACCGTCCACTTCTACGCCGCCACCCACAAGCAAGAACTGCGCGACCGGATGGTGAACGCCATCCGTGCAGGCGTGCCCGTATTCGTCAGCGAGAGTGCAGGAATGGAGGCATCGGGCGATGGACCGCTCAACGCAGCCGAATGGCAACGGTGGATAGACACCATGGAACGGCTGCACGTGAGCTGGGTCAACTGGTCGGTTTCCGACAAGGACGAAACCTGCTCCATGCTACTGCCACAGGCCAAGAGCACCGGCAACTGGAATATAAACAGCGTTGTAAAGCCCTGGGGCAAGATGGTAAGGACGGCACTGCGCAAGTACAACCCCTAAACAACCTTCATCCCATATCTCTGGCAACTGCCAAGATATGGGATTTTTGTTGCTTGTTTGATTGCTGCTTGGGTTTTAAGACAGAGTAACAGAGTATTTCTTTCGCTGCTGTGGGTTTCCTGCTGGATGGCTGCTTGGGTTTTAAGACAGAGTAACAGAGTATTTCTCTTGCCGCTGAAAACCTGCAGCAACGGTTCCTCCCCTTAGAAAGGGGAGGTTAGGAGGGGATGATATCTTAAGCTGCATGACTAATCTCTGCCATCAGGTCATCCCCTCCTCCGCCTCCC
>NZ_FOHY01000011.1:0-107431 GCF_900111525.1 Prevotella sp. kh1p2 | reverse complement strand
CTGTCTTTAAAAACAAGCAGCAAATCAGCAGGAAGCTTGCAGCAGTGGTTCCTCCCCTTAGAAAGGGGAGGTTAGGAGGGGATGATATCTTAAGCAGCATTGCTAATGTCTGCCACATGGTCATCCCCTCCTCCGCCTCCCCTTTCCAAGGGGAGGATACCAGTTTGTCTCTTCGCAAACCGTTGCTTTGCTATTCCTACAAACAAGCAAGCCTATAGCAGCGAAATAAATACTCTGTTACTCTGTCTTAAAACCCAAGCAGCAAAATGGGTGCTAACATGCTAATAAACAGCAGGTTAGAGCCTATGAGGAAACGGGAGAGAAAGAGAAGGAAAACAAAAGGATGCTTTCAAGGCCCTTGAAGGTATCGTTCAACGGGTTTGAAAGCATCCTTTAAGGAGCTTGAAGCATAGCTCCCGAATGGCGGGAGGACTGCAGTGGCAATACAGCTCCTGCGTTAGTCCTCCATCAACTTACGGTAGCGGCCCTTCTTGATTTCGTCTCCAAGGCCGAGACGACGGGCCTTGTTGATTTCGTAATCGGAGTAGCTGCCCTCAAAAAAGAACACTTCGCCGTTGCCCTCGAAGGCCAGTATGTGGGTACAAATGCGATCCAGGAACCAGCGGTCGTGACTGATGACGACGGCGCAGCCGGCAAACGCCTCAAGTCCTTCTTCCAAGGCGCGCAGCGTGTTCACGTCGATATCGTTGGTGGGCTCATCGAGCAGCAGCACGTTACCTTCCTGCTTGAGCGCCAGAGCGAGTTGCAGGCGGTTGCGTTCGCCACCGGAAAGCACGCGACAGAGCTTGCTCTGGTCGGTTCCGGAGAAGTTGAAGCGCGAGAGATAGGCGCGTGCGTTGACGTCGCGGCCGCCCATGCGCATCACTTCGTTGCCCTCCGACACCACTTCGTACACGCTCTTGTCGGGGTCGATGTCCTTGTGCTGCTGGTCAACATAGGCCAGTTTGACCGTCTCGCCCACCTCAAAGGTTCCGCCGTCTACCTGCTCCAGGCCCATGATGAGGCGGAAGAGCGTGGTTTTGCCGGCGCCGTTGGGGCCGATGACGCCCACGATGCCGTTAGGCGGAAGCATGAAGTTGAGGTCGGAGAAGAGCACTTTCTCGCCGAAAGCCTTGCTCACATGCTGCGCCTCAATGACCTTGCTGCCCAGCCGGGGGCCGTTGGGGATGAAGATTTCGAGCCGCTCCTCGTGCGCTTTCTGTTCCTCGTTAAGCATCTGCTCGTACGAGTTCAGGCGCGCTTTACCCTTCGCCTGCCGCGCCTTGGGTGCCATGCGCACCCACTCCAGCTCGCGTTCCAGGGTCTTGCGGCGCTTGGATGCGGTCTTTTCTTCTTGCTCCATGCGCTTGGTTTTCTGGTCAAGCCACGACGAGTAGTTGCCCTTCCAGGGTATTCCTTCGCCGCGGTCGAGCTCCAGAATCCACTCACTCACGTCGTCGAGGAAGTAGCGGTCGTGGGTAACGGCTATCACCGTGCCCTCGTACTGCTGCAGGTGTTGCTCCAGCCAGTCTATGCTTTCGGCGTCAAGATGGTTGGTTGGCTCGTCCAGCAGCAGCACGTCGGGCTTCTGCAACAGCAGGCGGCAGAGCGCTACCCGGCGCCGTTCGCCCCCTGAGAGGTGGGTAACGGGCAGGTCGCCGGCCGGACATCGCAGGGCTGCCATGGCCCGTTCGAGCTTGGAGTCCATGTTCCAGGCGTCGGTAGAGTCTATGATGTTCTGCACTTCAGCTTGCCGTTGCATGAGCTTGTCCATCTTGTCGGGGTCGCCGTAGTATTCCTCGAGGCCGAATTTCACGTTTATTTCGTCGTACTCGCGCAGTGCGTCGTACACCTTCTGCACGCCCTCCTGCACGTTCTCCTTAACGGTCTTGGTCTCGTCGAGCGGCGGGTCCTGGGGCAGATAGCCCACGCTGTAGCCCGGACTCCACACCACCTCGCCGCGCGAAGGCTGCTCCAGTCCGGCTATAATCTTCATCAATGTCGACTTGCCGGCACCGTTCAGGCCTATGATGCCTATCTTCGCGCCGTAAAAGAAGGAAAGATAAATATCTTTGAGGATTTGTTTTTGGTTTTGTGGGATGATTTTCGACACGCCCACCATTGAGAAAATAACTTTCTTGTCGTCTACTGTTGCCATGTTGTTTAGGGTTTAATTGAGAATAAGGTAACAGCCGGCCGCCTTGCTGTTGCCGTAAGCAGGCGCGGCTCCTGTATTGTTGGTACAAATTTACGACATTCTTTTCAGATTCTGCCGTTTACATACGGAAAAGTTGCACGCAAAAAGCCCGCATGCTGCCTGGGGCGAACATGCGGGCTTTTTCCGGTTGCGGCAAGGACCGATGATTACATCAGGTCCTTAATCTCCATTGCCTTGCAAACCATGATGGTGCCGATACCGACGATAATAGCTAAAGTTCCCATTTCCGTTTTGATTTATATTGTTCTTTTTCCTTTCGCGTACAAAGGTACGGCTATTATTCCGCACCGTTGCAACTGCGCCGAAGAACTGTAGGAAACAGGGCAATTTGTTGACCTATGTCAATAGGTGGTAACTTCGGGAACATCAACATCACACTACAGATATGCACTGCCCGCCGTGGCTCTGCATCAATAACCGCCAAACAGGCAGTATCAGTTCACTTAGGTACTTGATGCCGGGTAATGTCTATACGGTCAGGGTTGCCCAAGTTGCAGGATGTTACGGCAGAGGCGTATTCGGCGCAGCAGGAGGGACGCCAGAGTCTTTTTTCTCTTTTGATATCAATTTGATAAGTGTATAAAGATAGGGATACTGGTCAATGCCCGGGTTTTTAATCTTATCTACACGTACCAGAATCCGGTACTCATAACCCGGTTCATAATCAAAATTGCTGATGGGCGTGTAGTCTCTTTCCCAGGTGTTACTCCCTTCCTTCTTAACCCAGAACGCACTCGCTTCATAGTCTATCCCGCTGACTTGTTCTGATGCGATGGTCAAAGTTTGCGTGTAAGGTTCAAAATCATCATCAGAACATGCACTGCAGAGCAAAAGAGCGGCACAAATACTGGCAAACAGTATCATTGGTGGATAAAATCTTGTTTTCATATAGCTGCAGATTTTTAGTTATGCCACAAATATAATCATAATAAGTGGAACTGGTCAGGCTTGGCAAATAATTTTTTATGTAAAACCATCAATATCTTTCTTAGAGCCATAAACTGAGCGGAATGCCAAGCCGAGGATATCTCCGAGCAGCTATTCGGGCTGCCGGCCGGCGAGCAGGCGGTACATGATGCGGGCTGCGTTGTCAGGAGCAACGGCGTCGCCGAGGGCATCGCGCACCTGCTGATAGGCCTGCAGCATCCGTTCACGGGCAGGGTTGCCGGGCAAGATGCGGCCCAGTTCGGCCCTGATGTTGGCCGTGCTGAAGCGGTCGGCCAGCAGTTCGGGCACGATTTCTCGGTCGGCTATCAGGTTTACCAGGCTGATGTACTTACACCTTATTATATGATTAAAGGCGAAGCGGATGAGCCACGGCACGGGCGTTTCGTAGCAAACAACCTGCGGAACATCAAAGAGCGCCGTCTCCAACGTGGCCGTGCCGCTGGTAACAAGGGCCGCCGTGGCGTGAGAGAGCAGTGCGTAGGTATCGTTGCGTACCAGCTTCACCCGGGTTCCGGAGATAAACCGATGGTAGTATTCGTCCTCTATCGCAGGGGCGCCGGCCAGCACCATCTGGTAGTCGGGATAGCTGCGGGCGGCCTCTATCATGGCAGGCAGGTTGTCCTTTATCTCCTGCTTGCGGCTGCCTGCAAGCAAGGCAATGACCGGTTGGTGCGGAGAGAGGCCGTTGCCCTTATCACCCGGAGCCGCCGAAGCATTGCTACGGGCGCAGAACTGTTCAAAAGTTTCAGCGTAATTTCTTCTGAACACGCGCACTTCATCGGCCGTGGGATTGCCCACGTAGTGTATCTTGAACTTGTGTTTCTGCTCGTAGAAGGGAACCTCGAACGGCAGGATGGAGAACATCTGGGCCACATCGCGCTTGATGCTTTTGATGCGCCACTCCTTCCAAGCCCATATCTTGGGGCTGATGTAATAGTAAGCGGGTATCTGCGTGTGGGCATGCAGATACTTGGCTATATCGAGGTTGAAGCCCGGATAGTCTACAAGTATCACCACATCGGGCGCCCATGCCACGATATCTTGCTTGCAGAGAGCCATGTTACGGAAGATAGTGGGCAGGTGGAGCAGCACGGGCACGAAGCCCATATAGGCCAGCTCCTTGTAATGCTTCACACGAAGACCGCCCACGGCTGCCATCAGGTCGCCGCCAAAGAAGCGGAACTGGGCAGCGTTGTCAATATTTTTAAGCGACTTCATCAGGTGGCTTGCGTGCAAATCTCCACTGGCTTCGCCTACAATAAGATAGTATTTCATGAGCGCTGTAACGGTTTATAGGTTAGTGAACTGAAGTTAACGGCAGCCCTGCCCTACTGCTGCGGGCGGGGTGAAGCCCCTATATCCCAGCCCCGCAGCCTGTCCATGGCCTCGTAGGCCGTAACATCCATCTGCGTAGGTGTTATGGACACGTAGCGGTGAGCGAGTGCCCACTGGTCGGTATCCTCGGCATCAGGCTCGTCGTTGCGGTACTCGCCCACCATCCAGAAGTAGTCGTAGCCGCGCGGATGGTGCTCTTTGACAACCTCCTTGACCCACGACCCGAAGGTCATGCGGCAAATCCTGACGCCACGGAAATCACCTCCCACGGGGAAGTTCACGTTCAGGCAGACTCCTTTAGGCAACCCCTCGGCCAGCACCTTGGTAACAATCTGCTGCACATAGGGCCTGAGCGGCTCCAGATTGGCATTCTCATCGTAGTCGCAAGAGGAAAAAGCAACGGAGGGAATGTACTTCATGCAGCCTTCCATCGCTACGCCCATAGTGCCCGAATAGTGGGTGTTGACCGACGAATTGTCGCCGTGATTGATGCCTCCCAGTATCAAGTTGGGCCGGCGGTCGCGGCAAAACTGGTCGAGCGCCAGCTTCACGCAGTCAACCGGAGTGCCGTTACACGACCACACCTCCACGTCTCCCATGTTGTGGCGGCGCTTGAGCCGCAGCGGCGTGGTAGCCGAGAAGGCACACGAGAAACCCGAGCGGGCTGCCTCGGGGGCACAAACTATCAGGTCGGCCATGTCTTTGAGCATCGCCGCAAGCGCCTTGATGCCGTTGGCGTGGTAGCCGTCGTCGTTGGAAATGAGTATGAGCGGGCGTTTTCTATCCATCTGTTTTCAGTTTAATTTCTCTGCAAAAGTACGAAAAAAGGTTTAAGGAGACTACTTTCTCGCATAAAATATGTAACTTTGCAGTTAAATACAAATCTTACGAAGATTGACAAAATGGGAAAAATAATCGCATTAGCCAACCAGAAAGGCGGTGTGGGCAAAACCACGACAACCATCAACCTGGCTGCCTCTCTGGCCACGCTTGAGAAATCAGTGCTCGTAGTAGACGCCGATCCACAGGCCAACGCATCCAGCGGACTGGGTGTAAACATCAAGGAGGTGGACTGCTCTCTCTACGAGTGCATTATCGACCATGCCGACGTGCGCGATGCTATCTACACCACGGACATCGACGGACTGGACATCATACCGAGCCACATAGACCTCGTGGGCGCCGAGATAGAAATGCTGAACCTGGACAACAGGGAGAAAGTTATCAAGCAACTGCTGGACCCGATACGCTCCGAATATGACTATATCCTCATAGACTGCTCGCCGTCGCTCGGCCTCATCACCGTCAACTCATTGACGGCGGCCGACTCGGTCATCATCCCCGTGCAGTGCGAATACTTCGCTCTGGAGGGCATCAGCAAGCTGCTCAACACCATCAAGATTATCAAGAGCAAGCTGAACCCGAGCCTGGAGATAGAAGGTTTCTTGCTGACAATGTACGACAGCAGGCTCCGTTTGGCCAATCAAATATACGATGAGGTGAAGCGACACTTCCAGGAGCTGGTCTTCAAGACCGTTATCCAGCGCAATGTTAAGCTGAGCGAGAGCCCCAGCCACGGGCTACCCGTCATTCTCTACGACGCCGATTCCACCGGCGCCAAGAACCATCTGGCTCTTGCCAAGGAAATTATCAACAAGAACAGTTAAAGCAATGGCCGTACATAAGAAATACAACCACGCTGCAAAGACAAACGCACTGGGCCGCGGCCTCGATGCTCTGATTTCGACAGAGACCATCAGCACATCCGGCAGCAGCACCATCAACGAGATTCCCATCGATGAGATTGCCCCCAATCCCAACCAACCCCGCAGGGAGTTTGAGCAGGAGGCACTGCAGGAACTGGCAACAAGCATACGCGAGATAGGCATCATCCAGCCCATCACCCTGCGCCAGGTAGCCGACAACAAGTTCCAGATTATAGCAGGAGAACGTCGCTGGCGCGCTTCGCAACTGGCCGGGCTGAAGTCTATACCGGCATATATCCGCACCATCAACGACGAGAACGTGATGGAGATGGCTCTCGTTGAGAACATCCAACGCGAAGATCTCAATGCCATAGAGATAGCTTTGGCTTACGAACATCTGCTCGAGGGAAGCGGCATGACACAAGAGAAAGTGTCGGAACGGGTGGGCAAGAGCCGTACTGCCATTACCAACTACCTGCGCCTGCTGAAACTTCCGGCACAGGTGCAGATGGCCTTGCAGAAGAAGGATATCGACATGGGACACGCCCGGGCACTGCTTTCGCTCGACAGTCCGGCACTCCAAATCAAGCTCTATAAGGAAATCCAGAAGAACGGATACTCTGTCCGAAAGGTCGAGGAGCTGGTCAAACAGCTCAAGAACGGCGAGGATATAGAAAGCGGCAAGCACAAGATTGCGGCCAAGACGCAGCTGCCCGAGGAGTTCACCATGCTCAAGAGCCGCCTTTCCAAGTTCCTGGGTGCCAGGGTGCAGATGACCTGCTCGGCCAAGGGAAAGGGCAAGATAAGCATTCCCTTTGCCAATGAAGAAGAGCTGGAGCGCATCATGAACGTGTTCGACAAACTGAAAGAGTAAAGTCGTGAAGCTGATATCAAGCAACATAGTGCGACGTTGCATGGCCGTGGTTGCCATCATGGCAGGGTCTGTCTCGGCAGTTTCGGCCCAGATAGACCTCAAGGCACGCGCCGACTCCGTACATCAGGCCAGGCAGCAGGCCGCCATCCTGACCCACCAGGACAGTTTACAGCTGGCCGACAGCGACAGTATAGCGACAGCAGAAGCCGGCAAACGGGCCAAAAGAGACTGGTCTACATGGCGTCCCAACCCCAAACGGGCGCTGTGGTTGGCCATCGTGCTGCCGGGCGCAGGCCAGATATACAACCGCAAATACTGGAAACTTCCCATCGTTTACGGCGGAGTCGTAGGGTGCATTTACGCCATGCGATGGAACAACATGATGTACAAGGACTACTCGCAAGCCTACATGGACATCATGGATAACGACGAGTTGACCCAAAGCTACAATCAGTTTCTGCACCTCGGAACCAAGATTGACGACAGCAACAAGGCACAATATCAGGAAATATTCCGCAAACGCAAGGACCGTTACCGCCGCTGGCGAGACCTCAGCGTGTTCTCACTCATAGGCGTCTATGCCCTCTCCGTGGTTGATGCCTACGTGGATGCATCGCTCTCCGAGTTTGACATTTCCGAGGATTTGAGCCTCCGCGTGGAGCCTGCCGTGCTGAACAGCAACGCCGACCGCAACCCACTGAAGTCCTCGGCCATAGGCTTGCAGTGCAGTATCAGATTTTAATACCCAACTTAGCATATAGAACCACAACACATAATGAAGAAGATTTTCCTACTGACGGTTGCCCTCGTTTTAGGCGGAACATGCGCGATGCACGCTCAAGTCAACAACGAAGAAGAAATCACAGTAACCAATCCCAACGGCCAACAAGAACAAATTGAACTGCCGGAGGGCATGACTACGGCCTTGGACAGCCTGCTTTCGCTCTACAATACGAGAACTTATCTCAAGCCGGACACCTCCTGCAACATGCCCGACGTTAATCCCGTATACGACAAGAACACCTATAAGGACCGCCTGGCCCGCATTCCGTCCATCATAGAACTGCCGTACAACGACGTTGTTCAGAAATTCATAGACCGCTACAGCAGTCAGCTGCGCCGCTCGGTCAGCTACATGCTGGGCGCACAGAACTTTTACATGCCCATATTTGAACAGGCCTTGGAGACCTACGGACTGCCGCTGGAACTCAAATTCCTGCCCGTCATCGAGTCGGCACTTAACCCCAAGGCCGTTTCACGCGTAGGAGCAACGGGCTTGTGGCAGTTCATGCTCGGCACCGGAAAGCGCTACGGGCTGGAAGTTAACTCGCTGGTAGACGAGCGCCGCGACCCGGTAAAGGCCTCGTATGCCGCTGCACACTACCTGAGCGACCTCTACAAGATATTCGGTGACTGGAATCTGGTGATTGCCGCGTACAATGCAGGACCCGAGAAGGTGAGCAAAGCCATCCACAGGTCTAAGGGAGAAGCCGACTACTGGAAGATTTATCCCTACCTGCCGCAGGAAACCCGCGGCTACGTTCCGGCCTTCATAGCCGCCAACTACATCATGAACTACTACTGCGACCACAACATCTGCCCAATGATGACAGACCTCCCGGCCAAATCAGACACCATAGTAGTGAGCCGCGACCTGCACTTCGAGCAGATAGCCCACGTGCTCGACATCAGCACCGAGCGGCTGGCAGAACTCAACCCGCAGTACCGCCACAACGTCATCAACGGCAGCAGCAAGCCTTCGGCACTACGGTTGCCGGCCTCGCTGGTCAATTCCTTCATCGACAACGAAGACTCCATCTTCGCCTATACCACCGAAGACATGTTCAGCAAGCGCCACGAGGTGGAGGTAAACGAGCCCGAGCCATCCTACGGCCGCAAGGCTCCCAGCTACGAGCGGCGTTACTCTTCCCGCTCGCGTCACTACAGCCGCCGGGGCCGGAGCAGCCGCCGGACGAGAGGCAGAAGCAAAAGCGTGACCGTAAGAAGCGGCGACACCCTCTCCGAGATTGCAGCCCGCAACCACACGACGGTAAAGAAGCTGCGCAAGCTCAACCGCATTAGTGGCAGCAGCATACGCGCCGGCAAGAAGCTGAAGGTGAAATAACGAAACGCTGACCTACACCCCACAAATCCTTAAACAGCTATATGAACGACCTGAATTTGAAAGACAAAGAACGGGAAACGGCCGACGAGAAGACCATCGATGCCGCTTTCCAGCACCTGCTTGACACCTATCTGGCCTCGCGCCACCGCAAGAAGGTGGACATCATCACTAAGGCTTTCAACTTTGCGCGGCAGGCTCACAAGGGCGTCCGGCGCCTGTCGGGTGAGCCCTACATCATGCACCCCATCGCTGTTGCACAGGTAGCGTGCCAGGAAATGGGGCTCGGTTCCACCAGCATCTGCTCTGCTCTGCTGCACGATGTGGTGGAAGACACCGACTACACCGTCGAGGATATAGAGAACATCTTCGGCCCCAAGATAGCTCACATTGTTGACGGGCTGACCAAAATCAGCGGAGGCATCTTCGGAGACAGGGCTTCGGCGCAGGCCGAAAACTTCAAGAAGCTGCTTCTCACCATGAGTGACGACATCCGCGTGATACTCATCAAGATTTGCGACCGCCTGCACAACATGCGCACCCTGGCGTCGCAGCCGGCCAACAAACAGTACAAGATAGCCGGCGAAACGCTCTACATCTACGCTCCACTGGCCAACCGGCTGGGACTGAACAAAATCAAGACCGAGCTTGAAGACCTCAGCTTCAAGTACGAACACCCTGAAGAATACGCCAGCATCAGGCAGAAACTCTCCTTTACCGAGGAACAGCGAAACAAGCTCTTCAACGACTTTACCGCCCCCATACGCGCCGCCCTGGACCGTATGGGCATACAGTACGAAATCAAGGCACGCATCAAGAGCCCCTACTCCATCTGGAACAAGATGCAGACCAAGCACGTTACCTTCGACGAGATTTACGACATTCTGGCCGTACGCATCATCTTCGTGCCCAAGGTACGCGAGGAGGAAGTCAACGAGTGCTTCAATATCTACGTGGCCATCAGCAAGATTTACAAGAGCCACCCCGACCGTCTGCGCGACTGGCTCAACCATCCCAAGGCCAACGGGTACCAAGCCTTGCACGTTACCCTGATGAGCAAGCAGGGCCGGTGGATAGAAGTACAGATACGCTCCGACCACATGGACGAGGTGGCCGAGCAGGGATTTGCCGCCCACTGGAAGTACAAGGAGGGCGGAGAGATAACCGAAGACGAGGGCGAACTCAACGACTGGCTGCGCACCATCAAGGAGATACTCGACGACCCGCAGCCCGACGCCATGGATTTTCTTGACGCCATCAAGCTCAATCTCTTTGCTTCAGAGATTTTCGTCTTCACCCCCAAGGGCGAAATCAAGACCATGCCGGCGGGCTGTACGGCGCTCGACTTCGCCTTCCAGATACATACCTTCCTCGGCAGTCACTGCATCGGCGCCAAGGTTAACCACAAGCTGGTGCCCCTGAGCCACAAGTTGCAGAGCGGCGACCAGGTAGAGATACTCACTTCCAAGTCGCAGCACGTGCAGCCCTCGTGGATTAACTTCGTCTCGACAGCCAAGGCCAAGGCCAAGATTATGGCCATTCTGCGACGCGACAACCGAGAGATACAGAAGACGGGCGAAGACATGCTGGCCCAGTGGCTGCAGGAGAACGACTTCGAAACCACCACCTCCATACTCGACAAGCTATGTGAGCTGCACGAACTGCCCAAGCACGAGGACCTTTTTCAGGCCATAGGCGACCGCACCATCAACCTGGGAGACCGCGACCTGGATGCCATCAGCGGCAAGAAAGAGAAGGACTCGAGCATCAGCTGGCGCAAGTTCGTGCCCTTCCTGCACGACAAGAAGCCCGAGAAAGCTGAGCAGGACAAGAGCGAACTGATAGTTGTGGGCAAGGAATTCAATAAGAAGAAGCCCGTCATCATCAACGAGGAAACCATCAGCCACTACAAGTTCTCCGACTGCTGCCACCCCATTCCGGGCGACGACATACTGGGTTACATCGACAACAAGAACCAGATAGAAATCCACAAGCGCGCCTGTCCGGTGGCAAGCAAGCTCAAGTCCAGCTTCGGCAACCGCATTCTCGATGCCAAATGGGACATGCACCGCAAGCTGTTCTTCGACGCCACCATCGAGCTTCGCGGCATCGACCGCATGGGAATGCTGCTCGACGTGTCGAAAGTCATTTCCCAGCAGCTCGACGTCAACATTCACAAGATTACCGTCTCCAGCGATGAAGGCATCTTCGACGGTGCCATCGAAATCAAAATCCACGACCGCGATGACGTGAAAATCATCATCGACAACCTCAAGAAGATAGACGGCATACAGGAGATACAGCGCATCATGTAACGCCCGTGGCCTGCGCCGCCCCCACTGCTGCCTGCTACTAACCTAACGACAAACATGATGAAAAACCGACTAACAACCTTTGCAGCTCGCCTGCTGCTGCCCGTTCTGGCGGCAACATGCCTGCTCACGGCGTGCCGCAACACTCCTAAGCAGGCACCGCAACAACCAGTGGCACAAGCGGCAGCGCAATCTGCCGGCCGCGACACTACCCTACAGCCCTCTGCCGAGCCCGTAACACAGCAGGACACCACCTGCTGCGGGTGGCACGTAGTGCTGCAAACAGCAGCCAACAACACCCAAATACGGGGCACCAACCTACGCGACTCTACCCTCCTGGTTACCATTTCGAAGAACGGCAAGCTGCTCTTCGACCGCAAGCCCATAACCACGCGCACCGTGCTGGGTGGCGAAGACGACACCCGCCAGTTGGGTCCGAGCTTCGTATCGCTCATTACCAACACCACTGTATATATCATCGCAGGCGCTTACGTGCCCGATTCCGACGACGGCTTCGCCTCTGTTTTCGCCTTCTCGCGTAACGGCAGCCTCAGTGTTTATCCCATGCCCGAATCCTACGACTACTTTGACATCGCCACGGAGTTCTACATCATGTACACGCACGAGAACCTGCAACGCCCAGTAGACAGGCCTTCGCTGCAAAAGGTTGCCCGCGAATACGGCACCGAAGCATTCGTCCGCCAGCTGGATAAGGACGGGCCGCTGTCCATTTATCCCCCAATCGTTGCCGGTAAATACCACCTCGACGTTGATTTCAGTGTCTATACAGAAACTCTCGAGGAAGCAGGCAACATACGTGAATGGGCCAACATGTACTTCTACGACAAGCAGCAGCAGCGCTCCGTAGGTTCTATGCGGGTGGAACTGGCCGGAGAGAAGAACGAGTACAACGACATAGGCTACAACAAAATCAACCGTATCTACGCTCCGTAGGCACCCATCGCCACCGTCACAACGGGGCGGCAAAGGCTGAAAACAAGGCCTCTGCCGCCCCGTTTTTCATTTACCGGGGGCATAACAGATATTATTCTGATTTACAGCAAGTTAGGAATAAGATTACAGAAGCTGTGCTTCAAGGCCCTTGAAGGTATCGTTCAAGGAGCCTGAACATGCCCTTCAAGCGCCTTGAAAGGCATGTCCGGTAAAACGACTGCGGCCCACGCCACCATCAGACAATCAGATTACGCAATACTGCAGGCTACAAACTGCGGTGGAAAAGGCTACCGGACGGCGGCTCACACCAGCCCGTCGAGGTGCTGCTTGAGGTCCTTCAGCTGGTCGCGCACGGAGATGAGCGTTTCCAGTATCTCTGCACTGCGGTCGGCGCCGGTGCGGTTCTGGTTCAGCATCTTGCGTGCCGCGGCCAGCTTGAAGCCGCGAACCTTGACCAGAGTGTACACCGTTTTGAGCAGCTCCACGTCCTTGTCGGTGTACTGGCGTATGTTGCTGCCGGGCAGGGTCTTGGGCTTCAGCTGCGGTATCTCGGTCTCCCAGAAGCGCAGCGTGCTCTCGCTCACGCCGATGATTTTGCCTACTTCCTTGATGGAATAATACAGTTTCAAGTTCTTGTTGGGGTTGAGTGCCATAGTCTGTAATATATTGCTGATGCTGCAAAGATAGCAAAAGATTGGATATAATTCCCCTTTTTGGTCGTATTTTTACAAAAAGATGAATGCCGATAATTTGGTTATTCTCGCAAGTTGCAGTATCTTTGCAGTGCTTTTTTAAATAAATAAACTCATAGATATAGATGATGACAGCAAATGAAATACGCGACTCGTACAAGAAGTTCTTCGAGTCAAAGGGACACGTCATCGTACCGTCGGCCCCCATGGTTATCAAGGACGACCCTACGCTGATGTTTACAAATGCCGGTATGAACCAGTGGAAAGACATTATTCTGGGCACCAAGCAGCCCGAACCGCGCCGCCGTACCGACTCGCAGAAATGCCTCCGCGTGAGCGGAAAGCACAACGACCTGGAAGAGGTGGGCCACGACACCTACCACCACACCATGTTCGAGATGCTGGGTAACTGGAGTTTCGGCGACTACTTCAAAGAGGGAGCCATCGATTACGCCTGGGAGTACCTGGTCGACGTGCTGCACCTGAACCCCGAGGACCTGTACGTAACGGTGTTCGAGGGTTCGCCCGAGGAGAATATTCCGCGCGACAACGAGGCTGCCTCCTACTGGGCCAAGCACCTGCCGCAAGACCACATCATCGACGGAAACAAGCACGACAACTTCTGGGAGATGGGTGACACGGGCCCATGCGGCCCCTGCTCGGAGATACATGTAGACTCCCGGCCGGCCGAAGAGAAAGCCAAGGTGCCCGGAAGGGAGCTGGTGAACAAAGACGACCCGCAGGTTATCGAGATATGGAACATCGTGTTCATGCAGTTCAACCGCAAGTCCGACGGCACGTTGCAGCCGCTTCCCATGCACGTTATCGATACCGGCATGGGCTTCGAGCGGCTGGTGCGCATGCTCCAGGGCAAGCATTCCAACTACGATACCGACATCTTCCAGCCCATCATCAAGCGCATAGAGCAGCTCTCGGGCAAGCGTTACGGCTTTACGACGCCTACGGGCAGTAACGGCGAATGCGCTAACGGGCAGGAGAAAACGGACGTGGCCATGCGCGTGGTGGCCGACCATCTGCGCGCTGTAGCCTTCTCCATAGCCGACGGCCAGCTGCCTTCAAACGCCAAGGCCGGCTACGTTATCCGCCGCATCCTGCGCCGCGCCGTGCGCTATGCCTACACGTTCCTGGACCAGAAGAGCGCCTTCATGTTCAAACTCATGCCCGTTCTGGTGCAGGAGATGGGGCAGGCTTATCCCGAACTGCTGGCACAGCAGGAGCTCATAGGCCGCGTGATGAAGGAGGAGGAGGACTCGTTCCTGCGCACGCTCGAGAAAGGCATCAACCTGCTTAACGGCGACATGGACGAGCTCAAGGCCCATGCGCAGACGCAACTCGACGGCGCCAGCGCCTTCCGCCTGTTCGATACGTACGGCTTCCCGCTCGACTTGACGGAGCTCATCTGCCGTGAGAACGGCTACACTGTCGACGAGCAGGGCTTCAATAAGGAAATGGCCAAGCAGAAGGCCCGCGCCCGCAACGCCGCCGTAGTTGAGAACGGCGACTGGCAGGTGCTGCGTGAGGGCGAACAGGAGTTCGTGGGCTACGACTACACCGAGTACGAGTGCCACATCCTGCGCTACCGCCGGGTGACGCAGAAGAAGAACACCTTCTACGAAGTAGTGCTCGACCACACGCCTTTCTACGGCGAAATGGGCGGCCAGGTAGGCGACACGGGCGTGCTGGTAAGCGAGAACGAGACCGTGGAGATAACTGATACCAAGCGCGAGAACAGCCAGAGCATACACATCATCAGCCGGCTGCCGCAGGATCCCTCGGCCGATTTCATGGCCTGCGTAGACATAGACAAGCGCAACGCCAGCGCCGCCAACCACACCGCAACGCACCTGCTGGACTACGCGCTCAAGCAGGTTTTGGGCGACCACGTGGAGCAGAAAGGCTCGTATGTGGATGCTGATACGCTGCGGTTCGACTTCTCCCACTTCCAGAAAGTTACCGACGAGGAGCTGCGGCAGGTAGAACGAATGGTGAACGGCATGATACGACAGGACTTTGCTATGGAGGAGCACCGCGACACCCCGATGGAAGAAGCCCGGGAAATGGGCGCCGTTGCCGTCTTCGGAGAGAAGTACGGAGACAAGGTAAGGGTAGTTCGCTTCGGCCCGTCGTGCGAGTTCTGCGGCGGTATTCATGCCAAGAGCACGGGCCGTATCGGCTTCTTCAAGATTGTATCGGAGAGCAGCGTGGCTGCCGGTGTACGCCGTATAGAAGCCCTCACGGGCAAAGCATGCGAGGAAGCGCTCTACCGCGTGGAGGATACACTGAACGAGGTGCGCGCCCTCTTCAACAATGCCAAGGATCTGCAGGGCGTTATCCGCAAGTACATAGACGACAACGACGAGATGCGACGGGAGATAGAAAGGTTCCGTGCGCAGAAGGTCGAGCAGCTCAAGGACCAGCTCGTGGCCGCTGCCACCACCGTTAACGGCGTGAAGGTGGTGCGGGCCGTGCTGCCCATAGACGCCGCCAGCGCCAAGGACCTGGTGTTCAAGGTGCGGCAGGAGATTACGGAGAACCTGCTCTGCGTGGTGGGTTCGGTGGCCGACGGCAAGCCGATGCTGAGCTTGATGCTGAGCGAAGACCTGGTGAACGACCACGGCCTGAACGCCGGCAAGATGGTTCGCGAGGCCGCGAAGCTCATCCAGGGCGGCGGCGGCGGACAGCCCCACTACGCCCAGGCAGGCGGAAAGAACGCCGACGGGCTTAGCGCCGCCATTGACAAAATTGTGGAGCTGGCCAACCTGTAAGCATTGTCAAAAACCGGAAAGGCAGTCGCCGGGCCCTGTGCCCGTGTCGGCAGGCTTTCCGGTTTTTCGCTTTTTATCATTCACTTTTTAACCCCACACAATGATGAAGAAAATCATCGCCCTGCTGATAGCCCTGCTCACAGTGGCAGGCATCAGCGCTCAGCAAATCTACAAGCAGCGCGTTCTCGACGAGAACGGCAAGCAGGTGAGCCTCAAACAGTACAAAGGCAAGGTGCTGCTCATCGTGAACACGGCCACCCGGTGCGGCTTCACGCCCCAGTACGAGGAGCTGGAAAAACTCTACGAGCAATGCCGCGACCGCGGACTGGAGATACTCGACTTTCCCTGCAACCAGTTCGGCGGGCAGGCACCCGGCACTTACGAGGAGATTCACAACTTCTGTACGGGCACGTACAACATTCAGTTTACGCAGTTCGACAAAGTAGACATGAACGGCGAAAGCCAGTCGCCGCTCTTCGCCTACCTAAAGGCAGAGCAGCCGTTCAAGGGCTTCGGCACCGATGAGCGCGCCCTCATGATGGACAAGATGCTCCGCCGGCAGGACCCCGACTACGCCAGCAAGAGCGACATCAAGTGGAATTTTACCAAGTTCCTGGTTGACCGCAAGGGCCGGGTGGTGCGCCGTTTCGAGCCTACGGAGAGCATGGAAGCCGTGGGCAAGGCCGTGGAAGCCCTGCTGTAAACCGACTGCAGAACGACAGAACACCTGAAAAAAGATACGCATTTTCGGCCTGTGTATGGCTGAAAATGCGTATTTTTGTGCCGCAAACCTTTAAAACTTCATGATATGTCAGTAGTAACAACAAAGTATTTGGGCAAAGCCCGCGTGACGTCGACCTACAACAAGACGCACGAAACCATTACAACCGACGCCGGCACACAGGCAGGCGGCTACGGCGAACACGCCAACCCGGTTGAAATCCTGTGCACGGCACTGGCCGCCTGTGCCCTTACCGTAATGGGTCTGAACGCCGAGAAGAGCGGCGCATCGTTTGCAGGCTGCTATGCGGAGGTGGACGATTACGAGGAAGACACAACCACCTTCGTGGTTACCCGCATCGCCATCACCTTCCATCTGAAGGCCGAATTCGACGAGAAACTGCGCAAGAAGCTGGAAGCCTTCTCGCACCGCGCCTGCTTCGTGGGCAACTCGCTCAAGACGGAAAAGGACTTCACATACATCTACGACCTGTAAACAGGATGCTTCCCTTTCATCAACCAGCGGGAGAGAGGAAGACATCTTTAACACTGCATTTAAGGAGACCTCCGGCACCAAGCGTCCGCAGGTCTCTTTTATTTTAACCTTAGCCAAACAAAAGAACCGCATCCGCCACCTTCGGTTGGTAACTATCTCCTGTCAGCTCATACACCTACAGGTTTCAGGAAACCGTCGATACAGTCTTTCGCACAGAGAACCTACGACGGTCATAAAGCACAATACAGAATCAATCTCCCCTACTTCAGAGCTATATGCCATACCGACTGACAACCACTACCACTCATGCTTCACTTCGTTTTTCCATTTAAGAAAGTCTGTTCTGCCAGAAAGAGGCCCTCGCAAAGAGGCCATGGGCAGCCCCCGGTCATGCTATCGCACTTTATGAATACTGCCGCACAAGGTGCAAGCAGGTCTACCAAGGACAACTACAAGACCGCAGTACATTCGTTCATCCGCTTTAACAACAACAAAGACATTCCCATTTCTGCCATCAACAAGGATATCCTGGAGAAATACGAACGATGGTTACGGCAGCAGGGAGTTTGTGCCAACACCTCTTCCTGCTATCTGCGCTCGCTGCGGGCCATCTACAACAAGGCGGCGGGCAGGCACTTGCTGAGACGCAGCAATCCCTTTGCGAACGTGTTTACTGGGAATGAAACGACCGACAAACGAGGCATCGGGATTGCCGACATACGCAAACTCCGGCAACTGGAACTGCCCGAACACTCGTTCGCGGCATTGGCCAGAGACATCTTCCTGTTCTCATTCTATGCCATGGGGATGCCCTTCGTGGATGTAGCTAACCTGAAGAGGTCGCAGATAAAGGACCGCCACATAGTCTACTACCGCCGTAAAACAGGCAAGAAGATAAGGGTGAGGATAGAGCCTTGCATGCTCGACATCATCAACAAGTACAAACGGGAAAGCGGAGAGTACGTGTTCCCTATATTAAATAAGGTGGAGGAAAGCCGGCGGAACAAGAAATACGCCTCGTCGCTCCGCCATTATAACGCCACATTGAAGAAACTTTCGGCCAAGGCAGGGCTGAATGTACGACTGAGTTCCTATGTTGCCCGCCATTCGTGGGCCAGCATTGCCTATGCCAGAAACATAGACCTGCCCATTATCTCGAAAGCATTAGGGCACACAGATACACAAACCACCCTTATTTATATCAGCCAGATAAACGACCGGAGTCTGGCTTTGGCAAATAAAAAGCTGCTGAACGAATTATTCGCTCCGCCTCTTGGCAAGAGGTGGAAACATTTCATTAAATCGCTGCAAAGGTAATTCATTTATTTTAATCCTACAAGTTTTTTGACACTAAAATCATGTATCAGATTTAAATATTCATTGACTTTCTTTCGTACTTTGTATTCATAACAAACTGGAATACAATCTTTTCTAACCTCCATTCCACCTCTTGCCAAGAGGTGGATATCGCTTACACCGTAACTAAGCAGGCTTAAATGATATTTACAACCTAAAAGTAAGCCCCCTGACAGTGACAGGAGCAACTGACGGAACAGAGAGGAAATAGAGAGGAAAGATAACTTATGACACTATAAAAATAATGTAATGAAGAAAATGAATTGTAAAGTACAATCCTCAGGCGCAACGCCTGAAATGAAAAGCCCATATCTGAAACCTGACATCAGCGTCACCAGAATGGAAATGGAGAGCATGATTTGCGTCTCCGGAAAAATCGGAGACTGGAAATTAGACAATGACACTTCAGACGGTGACGACTGGAGTGACAGCGAAAACCCTAACAACGCAAAAGTACAAAACCCATGGAACAATTAACATTTAAGAGCGCTGCACGCATCTTTTGCAGCTGTTTGTTAGCTTCACTTGCCCTTTCTTCCTGCTCCGACCAGGACGAAAACGAGCAGAATACAACCACTCCCCAGACGGGTTTCGAGGTCTCCGTCAATGCCGATATCGACATGCCGGCCGGGGCAAAGCCCGTTGGAGCGACCCGTGTGGCCGTTGCAGAAGACGATGCCGACGGACTGAAGACCACATGGGAGACCGACGACAGGCTCACCGTGGCCTATATGAGCGGCGGAACCATGAAGACAGCGGAACTGACAGTTGCCTCCGCAAACGGCAACTCTGCCATTTTCCACGGTACGGTGGAGACCGGTGCCGACGCCAACGCCTTCAAAACCAGTACCCTCTATGCCGTCAACAACACGACAACGGACAAGATTGAGGCTTCGGTTGCGGGCAACAAGCTCAAGGTTAGCGTCGACCTCTCTGGACAGAACGGCCAAGCTGCCAAGGTTGCCGACTACGATTTAATGTACGCAGAGGGCAAGGCCGAGGCCGGTTTGCACTTTAATCACCAGATGAGTGTGCTGAGGCTGGACTTCCAGACAGACGCTTCTGCCTCGCCGGGCAACGCACTTACAGACCTGTCGATGATTTTCGTGCCGTCAACCTCTACCGACAAGAGCATCTTCGCCGCAAATGCTTCGTTCGAATACGGAGCCGGCGGCAGCACGAAAACATACAGCGCAAACACATTCTTCACCCTGACGAACCTCTCCATACCCGTTTCCGATGCCAAGGCAAGGGTCTACGCGGTCGTTCCGGCCAACGACAAGCTCACCGGCGAACTGTCTGTAAAGGTACAAGGAGACAACAAGCGGGTGTTCCGCAGGAACATCAACCTCAAGGGAAAGTCGTTCCCCGCACAGCAAGTGGTGGCAAGAGCCATCGGACTGAAGGCCGAAGAACTGATACCTCGCATAGGCGACTACCTGTACAGTGACGGTACATGGGGTCCGTTAGAGTACTATCAGGACAAATATCCCGTGGCTCTCGTCTTCAGCAACTACACGAGCGAGGCCGACAGGCAGAAAGGCTACAAGCACGGATATGCCGTAGCACTGCGCGATGCAGCCTGGCCTACGCCGTGGAGCCCTGACAACAACGACTATCCGGAGGCCGAGAACGTGTTCGAAAACGTCAATGCCAACGCTCCCCTCACCATGATGAAGAACCTGGACGGCCTCTCCACATGCGAGACCCTCAACAACAAGTATCTGAGCAGCTACACCTATGAGAACTACTACAACCACAACGGACAGAAGGCAGCCATACCTCTGGCCATGGAATACGGAACTCAGTGGTGGCAATATACCTACAGCCAGGAGGGAGTACCACTCACCCCAGCCCCCAATGGCACCAGCGGATGGTATCTGCCGAGCATCGGACAATGGTTCCTGATGTTCGCCAACCTCTCTGGACTCAATCCTAACGACCTCGTAATGGCTAAGGATGCCGCCGGACAGGTCTACACGATGAGCTGGCTCTTCCGCTCCGCCTCGGAAAAACAGAACTATCTGAACAAGTTCGTTAAGTACTTCGACAGCTACAACAACTCGATACTGGCTCGGTACCACAGTGACGGGCGGATAGCACAGACAGGTTTCTACCTCCCTGCCGACGGACAGATTGACTGGTATCTCTGGGCTTGCGACGAAGCCAAGAGCGGCGGATATGCCTGCTGTGTACGCCTGACGAGAACGGAAATCGGGTTCACTTACATTGACAAGCGCAGTGGAGAAACCTCCAACAACGGCTACGCAGCCCGCTCGGTCATAGCTTTCTAACCGCATGAGGACATGGCCTCATTACAGTCAGGATATGTATCCATTGCAAGGAGCATGTCTCCCGGCTGTAGTGAGGCCATCTCACTACGACAGTGAGGCCATCTCACTACGACAGTGAGGCCATCTCACTACAACAGTGAGGCCATCTCACTACAACAGTGAGGCCATCTCACTACAACAGTGAGGCCATCTCACTACAACAGTGAGGCCATCTCACTACGACAGTGAAGCCATCTCACTACGAACAGGAGACTACAGAACGCCAATGATGAAAGCATCTCCTTCTGTCAAGGAGATTGTTTAATTCACTTCTATATGTTTAACTCTTAAAACCTTACATCTATGTCAGTAAAGTACAAACTGTATCAGGACAATCGCAGAAACAGCCTGAACAATGGTAAATGGTATGCACGTGCCATACCAGGTGACAAGGTAGACCTGGAAACTCTCAGTCAGGAAATACAAGACAACACCACGGCCAAGCAGGCCGATGTGTATGCCGTGCTGAGAGAACTGGTCAATGTGATGGACAATCATCTCAAGAACGGCGACCGAGTGGTGCTCGACGGCTTCGGTTCCTTTAAAATCGGACTGAAGAGCGTGGCAGCTGACACTCGGGAAGACTTCAACCCGCTGGCCCACATCGTCGGCGCCCGCGTCAACTTCCAGCCGGAAGCACACTGGACGGCGACCGACCGCAAGCATCGCAAACAATTCCTGCAGGACATACAGGTGAAGCTGGCGGAGAGTACGAAGAAGCAGAGCCAGCCGGGTGGCGGTACGACTCCAACCCCATAGGAACAAGAGGAAGCTTCCACGCGTTAACTCGATGATTATTGTGGGAGCATCGTCTTTCGTCGACGGACGGAATATTCACAAATAAAACTTTTCATTTTTAAGTAACTCTTTCATAGAGTTGAGGGCATGGTCTTGCCGTGAGGCATCGGCCTGCACGCGTAAATTTGATTTCGTGCAAGGGTTGTCGGGACGGCAGCGCTTGCACTCTTTTGTTTTTATGGGGCAGCTGCCAAGGGCACAGCCTACGTTCCGCACCCCATATACCCTACCAAGTAGAAGAATCGGCAGCCTGCATTTGCGGAAGCATCTGCATGAGAAACGCTCTTGGAACCTCTCTTCCGCGCAGGCTCCTCACGGCCGGAAAATTACTGAAAAAATCGTTACGAGAGTGGAACCAGCCGTATTTTCTGATGGCGGAGACCCTCGGCAGGCGGGCGTTGAGCGTGCGGGCCCAGCGTGGGTTGACCACGGAGAGGTAGCACTTGCTGTCTGCAGTCTCGAGCGCCAGCACCAAGTAGGTTTTGCCGCGGGCAGTGGCGGCGGTGCGGGATACGCCCTTCATGGGCGTTGAAACGGACAGTTGCCAGCCGTACTTGCGGTTCAGGGCATCCATCATGCCGCGGAATATCACGCCGTGAGGCGACGTGTCGCGCAGCCCGGTGTGGGCGATGGAGAGGTGTATCATCTCGTGCAGCAGGATGGTTTGCAGCTGCCGTTCGGTCTGGTCGTAGTAGGTAGTCAGGCGGATGGTATAGTCCGTGCACTGCAGTCGGCCTCCGCGCAGCTGCTTCTTGCACGACATGGACCCCAGCCGGGTACGCGACCGTGACAGCGCAAACCGCGGGCGGGGCAGTCCGCCGCCAAAGTAATCGCGGTTAAAGGTGTCGAACCAGCCGGCAATCTGTTCCAAATCGGGTTTCATCGGGTTCCCTTGAGTTCGGCCACCACATATTCCGAGCGGGTTCCGATACGGAACTTGCCGCCCCAGATGCCTATGCCGCTGGTTACGTAATACTGCGTTCCGCCCTTCTGCAGCGGGCCGTAGGCGTCCTCGTAGATGGCATCTTCAATCCACGATATGGGCCACAGCTGGCCGTAGTGCGTGTGTCCGCTCAGCTGGAAGTCGATACCTGCGCGCTCTGCCTCTTCCAGGTGATAAGGCTGGTGGTCGAGTAATATGGTGTAAAGCGACCGGTCCAAACCGGCCGTAAGCTCGCTGATGCTCTTTCGCCGCGGGTTGGTGCGGTCGTCGCGGCCCACGATGTTGACGCCCTTAACCGTCACCGCCGAGTCGCGCAGCAGCGTGATGCCGGCCTCGCGGTAGAATTCCAGCGCCTCCGGACAGCCCGAATAATACTCGTGATTGCCCAGACAAGCCACCACGGGGGCCGCAATGCGGCGGAACGGCTGCACCATGTGCTGCTCGCGCAGCGGCCTCATGTGGCCGTCGATGATGTCGCCGCCAATGAGCACAAGGTCGGGTTGCTCGGCATTGACAAGCCTCACCCACCGCTCCAGTTCATCTGCCCGGTTGTGGTAGCCTATGTGCAGGTCGGTCAGCATGACTATCTTCAGCGGCCGGTCGGTGGCTTTCAGCTTCTGCGTCTTCAGTTCCAGAGGTTGTCTCACCTTATTTATATAGTGTAAATAGCCGTAAACGAAGAGCCCCGCCGTTACCGCCAGCACTGTGAGCGTGCCCTGCCAGCTGTGCTCCATGAACGAGGCGGGCACCACGTGCAGCAGCCGAAGGAGGTCGAGCAGCACGTAGAGCATGACCACGTAGAGCAGGATGAAGAGACTGGAGTTGCCCACCTCGTAGGCTGCAGTGGCCAGGGGCATGGGCAGTTTGTTGATGTCCCACACCACAAAGTTGGCAAAGAACAGGAAGATACACATCGCCAGCACGACCAGCACGCCAATCTTGAAAGGTACGGACAGGGGCAACAGGTGCCAGGTACGGTAAAACGAATAGCCTATTCCCACAACGGGAAGCAGGAAAAATATAACAGCCCAAAGTTTCATGCTGCAAAGGTAGACATAAAAAAACAAATATCCGCCGTATCAATGGCGGATATTTGTACACATTTAACCGATGCAGGGGAACAGCAGCAACACTGCCCCGAGGGTACTGTAAATACCCGGGAAAAGTCTTGAAGCTATGTTTCGGGAACTTTCGACAGGTGTCGCACGATTGTTCGACACCTGTCACACGATGGTTCGACACCTGTCAAAAGTTGCCCACTCCACGGTTCTGCACCGCCACAGCACACCTGTTGCTACACCAAGCGGTGCTTTCATAACCGCGGTTGCAACGGGTCGGCGGGCCTTCGACCTTACTGCTGCGGTACGAGCGACACCATTCCGTCAGCCTCCCGGAGCGTTCCGGCGTCCAGCAAGTTCTGCAGCGCCTTGTCCGCCGCTTCGCCTATCTTGGCTCCCTTGCGTGCAAAGCCAAGCAGCTGAGCCACCTGTCGCTTCAAGTCTTCGGCCGAAACGGAAATCTGCTGCTCCACTGCATAGTGCATGGCGTTCATGAGTTCGATGAGCGGAATATCCGTAATGTCGCGTCCGGAGTTAACTCTGTACTTGTCGTAGCCGTTTGCCGCCTCGGGCGAAAGCCAGAAGCAGGGGTTCTCAAGGTCGGTAGTGAGGTCTCGGTAGGCAAAGGTATCGAGCTGTCGGCTCACGAATGTCTGCAGTCGAGGCGTCACCCGAGTGAGCCCCCATATCTTGACAATGCGCTTGGCAAGGTAACCCGCCGTAACGGGTTGTTCCACTTCGACGATGTGGCGCAGCTCAGTAGCCACGTTGCGGCCCTGGGTGAGCACGTAATCCATGTCGCCCTGCCGCGTTATCTTGGGGTCGTCGGCAACGACATAGTCCTGCTGATGCTCGTTGACAGCTATCTCCACGGGTTCCTGCTCCACAGAGAATGCGGCCGACTTGGGTATCGGCTGCTCGCCTGCAGGCTTGCCTTCCTGGATGTCCTTCAGTGCTTTTACGATGCGTTCTACCACGGCCTGCCGGTTCTCAAACCAGTCTACAGACCACACCTTCATCACGTTCCAGTTGAGCATACGCAGCACATTGGGCTGACAAATCTCGCGGTCGCGCTCCGTCTTGGTCTCATAATAGTGCTTGCCATCGGTCAGTATGCCCATAATATAGGTGTCCTTGTTGTGCGGGTCGATAACGGCAAGGTCAATCTTGAACTGCGAACGGCCCACCAGCTTGTCGACCTCGTAGCCTTGCTTGCCCAGTTCAACGGCCAGGTCGTTTATCAGGTCGCTCTCTTCATTGGGCTTTGCCTGCATCGGGTTGACGGAGAGGCGTCCCCGTTCGGCAAACTCCAGGAAGTTCTTCAGCCCCTCCACGCCCTTTGCCTTGGTGCGGCGCAAGTCTATCTGTTCGGGTTCCAGTGTCGAGAACACCACCATCTCGTAGCGTGCACGCGACACGGCCACGTTCAGCCGGCGCTCTCCGCCCGCGTTGTTCAGCGGTCCGAAGTTCATTGAAACCTTGCCGCTCTTGTCCGGTCCGTAGCCTACGGAGAAGAGGATGATGTCGCGTTCGTCGCCCTGTACGTTCTCCAGGTTCTTGATAAAGATAGGTTCCTCGACGTCGTAGGCCTTGCTTTCCAGTTCCGGATGCTTGGCCAGCTCCTCCGTGAGCACGTCTTCGATGAGGTTCATCTGCACCTTCGAGAAGGCCACGATGCCGATGGAGTGCTGCTGGTCGTCGGGTAAGCGGAGCCGGCGGATAACTTCCTCGGTAATGGCTTCGGCCTCCTGGCGGTTGCTTCGGGTGCGGCCGTAGTCGTAAGTGCCGTCAACATGGCGCAGGGTGACCTTCGACACGCGGTCGTCTACCGACGGGAAGGTGAACAGCTTGCCGTCGTAGTACTCCTGATTGCTGAAAGCTATCAGGCTCTCATGCTTGGAACGGTAGTGCCAGGTGAGGTAACGCGAGGGGAAGGAGAGCGTGATGCAGTCGTCGAGAATGCTCTCCATGTCGTCGTTCTCGGCCTCTTCCTCATCCACCTGCGTGGTCGAGAAGAAGCTCGTGGGCGGCATCTGCTTCGGGTCGCCCACAACTATCAGGTTCTTGCCCCGGGCTATGGCGCCCACAGCTTCTGATGTCGGCATCTGCGAAGCCTCATCAAAGACCACGAGGTCGAACTTGTCCTGCTGGGCTAAGTCGATGTATTGAGCCACCGAGAGGGGCGACATGAGCACGCAGGGGCACAGCTTCGGCAGCAGCGTAGGTATCTGGTCGATTATCTTCCGTATCGTTGCGCCGCGGCCCTTGCTGGCTATGTAGCGCTTGAGGATGCCCACCTCGGAGGTGTTTGCGGCCTCGATGGTGAGCGAGGGGATGCGAGATGCCAGGTGATAGTACAGCATCTTCTTGGTCAACGTTTGGAAGTTGGCTGCCAGCTCGCGGTATTTCTTGATTTGATCTTCGAAGAGCAAACCGTTGAAAAGCTGCAACGAAGGTTCCGCATCAATACATTTCAGGGCCAGCTGGTGGTAAACTCCCTTGCGTACAGCAAGCGATGCTTCATGTCCAGAGGCGTTGTTCTCGATGATGTAGTCAACCGCCGGGCCGGCGTGTTGCTGCATCAGCTGCGTCTTGCGGGTACACCACTGCGACCAGTCGCGCACCTTATCCAAGTTGGCCGTTGCCGATTCAATGGTCTTGCCGATAGCAGCAAGGTCGGCGGTATCGAAGTCGAACACCGGCGCAGCTTTGTTCAGTGCCTGCTGCAGCGTGGCGGCAGCGGTTGAAATCTGCTGCAGCGTGGCCTGCTCTGCATCGTTGGCAGCCAGTATCTGACTGGCCGAAACACCCACCTCGGCGGCCAGCTGCCGGGCTTTTTCGGTCACTGCGGCGTGCTGCTGTTCGTCGTTCTTCAGGCTGGAGATAAGTCCGTCCACCTGCGCAGCCTTCATGTAAGGATTAAACTGCTTCAGGTCAGCCACGAAGTTGCGCTTGGCAAAGAACCTGGGCAGGAACCACTTGGCCTTCACCTCCTGCCATGCTGTCTCCATCTGGGCGGCATTGCGTCCGAATATCTTGTCCGTATAAACGGATGCTATCTCCTTGTGCTGCTTGTCGGCGGCAGCCTGCAAGGCTATTACCTCGCGCCACCGTGCTATCTGGTCGATGATGCGCAGCGCCTGCACCGTGGTCTGTTCGTCGGCCTGACCGTAGGCTGCGGCAAACCGGCTTACGGCCTGCGAGGCCGGCAACAGCGCCGCCTTAACGGCCTGCAGCAAGGCGGGCATCTTGCCCTGTGCCTCAACCGACACGTCCTTCACGTTGAGTCCGCGCAGCGGATGCGTAGCCGGGTGGCCGGTAATCCGGAACACCGTGTCCAGTCCTTCAACCTCCTCGGCCACCTGCTGCACGTAGGCATCGTTGAACTTGTCCAGCTGCGCGGCATCCACTTTTACCTCATCGCCGTCGATGGCGATGTATCTGGTAATGCAGTCGTACAGCGACAGTCCGCTGCCATGCTGCCTGTGCAGGGCCTCCATGTAGCCGATGAGCTTCTGCCGTTGGTCGTAGAGGCTCTTTGAAGCACTCCCGAACTCCTCCGGAGTCTTGATGTGCGTCACGTTGAGGGCCATGTCGAGCTGGTCGAGCAAGTGCGTCTTGGTGGCCTTGTTGGAGTGCATCTCCAGACAGAAAGGCTCTACGCCAATCTTTGTAAGCCGCTTCTGTACCACCGAGAGGGCAGCCATCTTCTCGGCAACAAACAGCACCCGCTTGTCGTGAAACAGCGCATTGGCTATCATGTTGGTAATGGTTTGGCTCTTGCCCGTTCCCGGCGGGCCGTAGAGAATAAAGCTCTTGCCCTCTCCCGACTCAATGACGGCCTCCATCTGCGATGAGTCCACGTCCATGGGAATGGCGAATTCGCCCGGTTCCACGTTCTTGTCAATGTCGCGGGAGTCTATGTTCAGCGTCTGGTCCTGCCACGTAATGCGCTTCTCAATGAGCGAGTTGATGATGGGATTCTGGCGCATCTTGTCGGCGTTGTTGTGTATGTCGTTCCACATGACGAACTTGTTGAACGAGAATAAACCCAGCATCGACTCCTCCAGCACGTCCCATCCTTTATGGTCCTTGAGATGGGTGCGCACGGTGGCAAACACCTTCTTCACGTCTGCCCCACTGTCATCAGTCGGCAGCGGGTCCAGCCCCGAGAGGTGAATGTCGAACTGTTGCTTGAGCATTTCCACCAGAGTGGTGTTGAGGATGATATCCTCGTCGCGCGTGCGGAGCACGTAGTTGTTGGAGCCCTTGCGGATAATATCGACCGGCAGCAGCAGTATCGGCGCATAGCGGGGCCGCACGCTCTTCTCCGTCTCGAACCACTTCATGAGCCCGAGCACCAGGAACAGCGAGTTGGCACCATTCTCCTCGATGGCTGTACGCGAAGCGCGGAAGATGCCCGTTTCGGCCGCCTTGAGTTCTTCTTCCGTCAGGTATGAAATCAGCTGCCGGTGTTCCAGCCCGTCGGTAACCAGCTGCTCCATCTCCGCCCGGTAGAGCGAAGAGTCGTAAATGCCAAATTCGCCCGGCTCCACCTTCTTCACCGGCGTGGGCAAAAGCTGGTAGTCTTCGCCTGCCTGGAGCCTGTCTTCCAGCCGGTCGATATTGTAAGAGACGAAGGGAATGATGCGCCTGCCCACGCGGATGTTGATAAGATTGTTGCGCAGCGAGAAGTCCAGCAGCTTGCGTTCCCATATCTGCTGGCGCGTGAGCTTGCTCTCATCTACGTTCATGTCAACGTTGATGGTTTCGCGTTCGGCCACCTCGCGCGTTACGTTGGTATGGGCAACGCCCGCGGTCTGCCATTTTCCGTCTACCCGTGCAGGCAGCGGGCGCACGCCGTTGAGCCTGCAGCGGGCCACGTCTATAAAGAGACGGAAGTCGGTCTCGGCTCCGCGCAGCTTATTCTCGGCGTGGCTGGCGGCCTGCTCGAAGGTAACGTCGCCCGAAGCCGTGATGTCCGTTGTCTCCACGAGCACGATTTCGTTGATGCCGTCGGCACTGGCCTTGAGCAGGAAGGAGCTGTCGTCGCCCGTCATCTGCGAGTAGCGGCTGTCCACCAGCCATGCGCCCACAAAGGCGTGGCCGTTCATCAGCACCACCAGCGGGTGTATGCCGGCTGCCTCCAGGCACGAGGCAAACAGCAGCGTGGTGTCCAGGCAGGTGCCCAACTTCTCCGTCAGCACCTTTTCGACCAGGCGGATGCGCTGGCCGCTCCGCTCGAACGAGGCCGGCGGAGCGCAGTACACTATCTTCTCACTGCGCAAGGCTTCGAAGATGGCAGCCACCATCGCCCTTACGCGGTTGGGGTCTCGGGTCTGGTATTCGTCCAGGGCACTGCTGCCGGTGAGTTTCTCCAGGAACGCCGCTGCCGCCACGTTTACCCGTGCCACGGCCGGGTCGTTGGGCGTAACGAAGGCTGCCAGCATCTCCGGCAGGATGTCTATGCCCGGCCACTCGTCGAAAGCCAGCAGGCGCAAGTCGTAGTCGGCCTGCCACAGCAGCGTCTCCCCGTCGCCCTCCTTCATCGTGATGTCGAGGTGCAGCTTGGTCTGCAGCGCCTCCGTAAGCTGCGAGAGCTTGTCGGCATCGGGCTTTATCTCGAGCTCGCGTACCTGCACGGTCTGCCCTGCCGGCACCGTATCGAGCGCCACCTCCGATGTTTCAACGTACTCGCCGCTCAGTTTCAGGTGCACGTTTGCCCAGTCTGCAGCCTCTTCGTTGGTCACATTACAATAGTCAAAGTATCTCACGCCATTGAGCGACATGGCATAGTTCACGGACGGGGTATATTCCATCCTGACAGAAACCTTTCTTTCAGGCATCTGCGGGTTTTCACTTTCCGGCATTTCTTGTATTTAAAGTTTGTCTTCGCAAAAATAAGAAAAATAATCCAAGGCCGCATCTTTTTTGTCCATATTTCTTTTTCGGGGGTGCATATTGGGGCGAGGAAGAGGCCGAAAATGCACCTTCGGGCAACCGATTGAGTGTCAGCAGGTTGCGCAAAGGCGTTCGGCAGGTTTCTTGAACGTGTCTTTCAAGGCCCTTGAAAGGCATCTTCAAGCCCCTTGAAGGACATGTTCAAGCGCCTTGAAAGACATGTTCAAGAAAACGGGCAGATACCCCCGCCTTTCGGATAAGATAAAAGTTGGGGTGAAGATGGGGGCAGAAGGGAGTTCTGCAAAGGCGAAAATTGGAGATGAAAAAAGGCTGAAACGGGCTCTGCGGAAACGAGGACGTGAGACCGAAAAAGGCTAAAGCCGGCGCAACGGAACCGCAACCGGGAGGCTGATAGCCGCAATCGCACCCCCGGCGGAGCCGCAATCGCGGCCACGCGGGGGAGCTGGCGGCGAGTCTATCGGAACAAATCGTCACGCGGGTCTTTGCCTTCGGCCGCTTCCTGGGCCGTTTCCTGCCGGTTTATCTCTGCAAGTTCGTCGTTAATGGTCCACACAATGACCATGCCGTGCAGGCCGTCGCCCGCGTCTTTAACTTTCTGGAAGGCCAGCGTTCCCCACGGTTCCTGCTTCCGGTTGCGGTAAACGCGCGCCGTCTCTACGCCGTATTCCGCGGCCGCAGGCTCGTCATGGTAAAGGTAGCGGTGCAGGGTGGCTCGGCGTATGTCCTCGTAATAGCCGTCCGTATGCTGGCGGTAGCAGGTATAGCCCAGTCCGATGGCGTACACCAACTTGCTTTGGGGCGTGTAGCGCAGTATCACCGTGTGCGTTGACTTGGCAAGGTTGCCCGTGGCGGCATCGTCTACTCCGTGCGTCATTCCGCGTAAGTAAACCGCATGTGCCTTCGGGTTTTCATGCTGGCGGCGCAGGTACATGCTTGCGCACTCACGCAGTTTCTGGTCGAGGGTTCCCTCTACATAATGCCCGGGCTGCCATTCCAGCGGCAGTTTGGGCGTTTTAAGCGGGTTCCAAGCCCACGTGGCCGTGGCCGACAAGGCACAGGCCAAAACGAGAAGAAAGGTTTTTATGCGCATGGGTTGTGGGTGTTACTTAAATATTTTGTCCAGTTCCTTGGCCCTGTTACGCTTGGTTTGCTCGGCTTCTTGCAGCTTTCGGAGTTCGGGATAGAACCGGAGCGCTTCGATAAACGAATCTATCTGCCCCGCCGAAGCAAACACCAAGGCATACGCGGGAGGCGTTACGCGCCGCTCGTAGGCGCCGGCCATGCCCGCTATAACCGTAGTAGCGGGATTGGAGAGGGCGGTGTCGCGGTCGGGTAAATCGTAGGTTACGAAGGTTGCCGGCGTGGGTCTTAGGGCTATGCAGCAGTTGCCGCTCTTGTCAACTTCAAAATACGGCACCAGCTGCACGCCTCCCTTGTCGGCCTCGCAGATTTCTCCGGCGGCGGAAACCATCGTGGCAAAAAGGGGCGGGAAGTAGATTTTGCGCGTCTGCATGTTGCGCCGGTAGTCGGTAACCTTATTCTCGGCAGCCACTGCCGTCCATTCACCGAACTTCTGCTTGATGGCTTCGAGCGAAGATATCCAGTAATCCAAGTCGCCCATGCGGATGCTGTTGACCCACAACCGCAGCGACTTGGCGGCCCGTTTGTCGAACTGCGGATACAGGTTAACCACCCACGGGCGGCCGTCCTTTACCTCTACGCGCAGGCAGGCAGAAAGTTCTGTGTACTCGGTTCCCTGCTTGTCGGGGGCTGCACAGCGGTAGCTGCGCTCCAAGGTCGTGTTCTGCCCGAAGCCGTAAAGCGGCAACAGGCAGAGCGCAAGCATTAAAAAACGTGTTTTAACTCTCATCTATCAGATTTTTGTACAAATGTACGCATTTTGCGGCAAGGCACCAACCGCAAGGCCGAAAAAATTCAGCCGCGCGGGTGTTTACCCCTTTGTTTGCGTCTGGGGCCAGTTGACAAGGAAGAGTTTCTCCGTTGCGCGCGTGAATGCCGTGTAGAGCCAGTGGATGTAGTCGGGCGTAAGCATGTCGTCGGTCATGTAGCCCTGGTCTATGTAAACGTGCGCCCACTGGCCGCCCTGGGCCTTGTGGCAGGTAATGGCGTAGGCATATTTTATCTGCAGGGCGTTGAGGTACACGTCCTCGCGCATGCGTTTCAGGCGGTCGCTCTTCAGGGGTATGTCGGCATAATCATCCATCACCTTATTATATAGGTCCTCACTCTGCAGCCGGGTAAGGGCCGGCGCCTCGCTTGCCAGGCTGTCCATGATGACGGTGCAGTCGGTTTCGGCATCGTCGTAGTCGGGAAACGTGAGCGTTACGTCGGCAAAGTGGTAGCCGTAGAGCTCGCGTATGTGGCGCACGCGGCGCACCACCGCGCGGTCGCCATTGGCTATGAAGTCCAGCTGGTGGTTATCCGTGGCGTCCTGTCCTTTGGCTTCGGGCTGCGCGGGTGCCGGCGAGCGGTAGTGGTTCTTCACTATCATGAGCATGTCGCCTGCCGAGAGTTCCTCCTCTCGGTCGAGTATCGTGTTCCTTATTCCGCGGTTGTAGATGATGGCGCGCTTGTTGCTGCGGGTGATGACGATGGTCTCGTCCATGCCCACTCGGCTGTAGCTGGAGCCCAGCGTGTCAATCAGCTCGGCGCCGAGCACCATCTGCAGGTCGGCAAAGGCGCCGAAAGTAATCTTCGGCAGCTCGGTAGCGGCGTCGTGGGTTATCATCTGGCGGATGACCGTTGCATTGTACAGGATGCCGCTGTCGTGGCTCTGGCGCAGCACCTCGTTGAGGTCCTGCTCGTACACCTTGAGCCCGTAGCCGCCCATCACGGTGCCGGAAAGGGCGGGCGACTCCTCCTCTCCCACCGGCGGAAGCTGCGCCTTGTCGCCTATGAGCAGCAGTCGGCAGTTGCGACCGGAATAGACGAACCTTACCAAATCGCTCAGGAGGTCGCCCGAACCGAAGCTGCCGCCCTCGGCGGAGGCGAAACCGCCGCTGCCTATCATGGAGCTCTCGTCGACTATGAAGAGCGTGTCGGCATGCAGATTGGCGTTTAGGCTGAAGTCTCCTCCCAAGCCCCGCTGCCGGTAGATTTTGCGGTGAATGGTGTAGGCGGCATGGCCGCTGTTGATAGAAAACACCTTGGCGGCGCGCCCCGTGGGTGCCAGGAGGAGCACCTTCTGCTGCAGCCGGGCCAGCGTACGCACCAGGGCGCCGGCCAAACTCGTCTTGCCGGTACCGGCAGAACCACGCAGTATCATCACCGCCGAGGCGTCGCGGTCGGTCATGAAGCGGCCGAAGGTCTCCATGGCCTGGGCCTGTTCGCGCGTTGGGGCAAAGTGGAATTCCTGTCGAATGCGGTAAGTTAATTCGTCGATTATCATCGGTATTCTGAAAAAATGTCGTATTTTTGCAGATACAAAAATAGAAATTATTTTCCTCAACGACGAATGAAACTCAATAATAATTACATTCTGCTGGCCTGTGTGGCCGTGTTGGCCGTGCTGTGCGTGCTCAGCGTGAGCGCTCCGCTGCGCTTTGGGCGGGAGCGACAGCGGCGGGAAGAGGCCGTAAAGGAGCGCCTGCTGCTCATCCGCAGTGCCGAGACAGCCTACCTGAGGGCCAACGGCAGCTACGCCAACCTACCCACTCTGGTGGGCGGAGGGTGGCTGGCCGACTCGCTGCAATACATTCCCTACTCGCGGCAAGCTAAGTTCCACGTTGCCGTAAGCACGCAGACGGGCCGCTCGGGGGCACGTATTCCGCTCATGGAGTGCGCTGCCGGCTACCATGAATACCTCTGCGGACTGGATGAAGAGGCCGTGGCCGCCCTGATACGCGAGGCCACCGGGCGCGGCGAATACCCCGGACTGAAGTTCGGCGACATCGCTTCGCCCAACGGCAACGAGGTAAACTGGTGAGCCGGAAACCCAAAGACGGGAAGAGAAAACAACCGAAATGTACGGAAAAAAGGAAAAAAACGCTATCTTTGCAAACAGTACGCTAACTACAGTATGGAGCAAAACAACAACATAAACCTTACCCGACAGCCGCGCGTAACGCTGCGCATCAGCCGGTACACGATGGCTTTTGCCGTGGCAAGCGCCGAGACCGAGGCGCAGGTAGTGTACGAACCGTACATCGTGAAGAGCGGCATCTCCACGGCAGCCAACCTGCGCGAGGCCTTCAAGACGGCTCACCTGCTTACCCAACCCTTTACCCGGGCGCAGGTGATGGTAGACGCACAGGTGCTCATGGTGCCCATCGAGGAGTTCGACGAGCAGCAGATGGAGGCGCTCTACCTGCACAGCTTCCCCGGCGCAGAGGGCGAAGCCGTGATGCAGAGCGTGCTGCCAAACCTGAATGCCGTGGCCGTGTTCGGCGTGAACAAGGACCTCAGACTGGTCGTGGAGGACCACTACGCCGACGTGAGGTTCATCCCCACGGTGCAGCCCGTGTGGAGTTACATGCACCAACGCAGCTTTACGGGCACGCACCGCAAGCTGTACGGCTACTTTCATGACAAGAAGCTGGACATCTTCTGCTTTGACAAGAACCGCTTCAAGTTCACCAACTGCTTTGCTGCCGACCAGTCGCGAGACGCTGCCTACTACCTGCTGTACGTGTGGCAGCAGCTGCAGATGGATGCCGAGAAGGACGAAATGTACCTCTCGGGCGACATTCCGGACAGGGAATGGCTGCTCGAAGCCCTGCACAGATACATGCGCAAGGCCTTCGCCATCAATCCTTCGGCTGACTTCAACCGGGCTCCCATCACGCAGATTAACGGCATGCCGCTGGACCTGATGACGCTGTTTTTAAAAGGAAGGTAAAGCTATATGCGCATCATTACAGGCATTTACAAGGGCCGCCACTTCGACATACCGCGGTCGTTCAAGGCTCGCCCCACGACCGATTTTGCCAAGGAGAACATCTTCAACGTGCTGAACGGCTACTTGGACTTGGAAGGCAGCACCGCACTCGACCTCTTTGCAGGCACCGGCAGCATATCTCTGGAGCTGCTCTCGAGAGGTTGCGCATCCGTTATCAGCGTGGAGGCCGACCGTGACCACGCCAACTTCATACGCCAGTGCATGCAGAAATTGGGCACGGAGCAGGACATCCTCATCCGCGGAGACGTGTTCCGCTTCCTCAAGACGTGCCACCAACAGTTCGACCTCGTGTTCGCCGACCCGCCCTACGCACTGGAGCAGCTGCCGCAGATACCCGACCTCGTCCTGGAGAAAGGTCTCCTGAAGGATGGCGGAGTGTTCGTATTCGAGCACGGCAAGCACAATGACTTCTCCTCGCACCCGCGGTTCGTGGAGCACAGAGCCTACGGGAGCGTGAACTTCAGCTTGTTCAGATAAAGGCGGGAAAAGCGGTCTGCCCGTTTCAGAGCAGGGGCGAGAGGAGCCTGATGAGGCTCTCCCACAGCCGGTGAAGATAGGGCCGGCGCTCTTTCATCATCAGCTCGTCTATCATGATGCAGTCTTTCTGGTCGTCCAGAAAGACTTTTTTCATTCTCAGCGCCATGCCTTCGTGGTAGAAAAACACATTCGACTCGAAGTTATGTTCAAAGCTCCGGAAGTCTACATTGGTTGAACCGCAGGTGCAGAGTGAGTCGTCGCTGATGAGCAGTTTGGAGTGGTTAAAGCCTGCCTTGTACAGATACACCTTGACGCCGGCCTCTGCCGCTTCCTGTAAATAGGAACGGCTGGCCCAGTCAACGATGCGGCTGTCGCCGCGCAAAGGCACCATCAGCCTTACGTCTACGCCCGCCAAGGCCGCCGTGCGCATGGCAAAAAGGATGGGTTCGGTGGGCAGAAAGTAGGGCGACTCCATGAAAACGTAACGCTTGGCCTCAAGAAGAATGCGCACATAGCCCTGCATGATTTCGGGCCAAGCAGAGATGGGACTGCTCGTAACGACCTGAGCCAGGCAGTCGTTGTCCACGTATTCGTCGGGTTCAGGATAGTATTTGCGGTCGGTAATGAGCGTGCGGTCGCAAAAATACCAGTCGACCAGAAACGCCCGCTGTATGGCATAAACGGCTCCCCCCACAATACGCAGGTGGGCGTCGCGCCAAGGCTGCTTCGGTGTTCCTTTGACATAACGCAGCGCGATGTTCATACCGCCGATGAAACCAACCTTCCCGTCGACGATGCACAGCTTGCGGTGGTTACGGTAGTTGGCCTTACTGGTAAAGGCGGGAAACTTGACCGGCATGAACGCATGCACGTCGATGCCGGCATCACGCATCCGTTCAAAGAACGAACTGCGCACTTTCCAGTTGCCCACATCGTCGTAAATGACACGTACCTCAACCCCCTCGCGCGCCTTGTCTATGAGTGCATCGGCCACAAGGCGGCCCAGCGGGTCGTCGTTGAAGATGAAGGAAACCAGATGGATGTGATGGCGGGCATGCCCGATGGCGGCAAGCAGGGCCGGAAAAAACTCGTAGCCGGAAGTGTAAATCTTCACTTCGTTGTCCTTGAAGGGCAGCGCCATACTCTGGTTGGTATAGAGTTGCATGAGCGCCTTGTGGCTCTCGGGCAGGCGGAGGTTGCGCTGTTCGGCAAACTCCAGCATGCTTCGTTTGGTCAGCTCGTCAAGACTGCGCTGGCTGATGAACCTCTCCTTGCGGGTGTTCTGCCCGAAGAAGAAGTACAGCACGATACCCACAAGGGGCAGGAACCACAACACCAGCAGCCATGCCATGGTCTTTGCCGGCTGGCGGTTGTCCATGACAACGGCCAGCATGGTACCAATGATGATGACTGCATAGATGACTAAGGAAATCCAGTGGATGTAAATCATTTGGGTGATGGGGTGATGGGTGGTGGGTGATGGGGTGATGGGTGGTGGGTGATGATAGGGTTACTGAATGCTGACGGCTCCTTTCTTCGCTTTAGGTTGCTTCATTTGCGGTCGGCTTCCAGCTCCCTCAGCTTCCGGATATAGGCCAGTTCGCTGATGGCAAAGTCGCTGTTGGCAGGGTCGTCGAGCATCCGTTTGAGCATTGCCTCGGCCGCATCGTAGTTCTGCCGGTCAATGTAGACGTAGGCCTTGCGCCGCTTCAGGAAGTTGAGGAAGGCGACATTGGCAGCCAGGGGCTCCTCTTCGTCGCTGATAACCTTGCGCATCTCCTGCGTCAACGCATCGATAACATCCATTGCGCGATGGTCGCCGCCGTTGACCAGACAGTTGATGTACTCCTCCGTATAGTTGATGCGGTGCAGCGGCAGGGTTATTTCCAGATAGTAATAGGCCAGCTCGTAACGGTGCAGAGCGCCGTAACAGAAGCCGATGAAGTAGCAAACCTCGTAGAAAACGGCACGCATCTCCTGCCGCATCTGCCCAAACTGGCCCTGCATAATGCCGCAAGCCTCGACCAAACTGGGCAGGGCTTCGTAGTAACGACGGGCCAGAAAGAGCTGGTGACCTTGGAAGATGAACTGCGCGAGCTGCTCGTCAACGCAGTTGCAGATGAGCCGCTGCTCCTCGGAAAGCTCATCGTCGTTGCCTTTCTGTTTCTTGTCGAGGGCATCTTTCCACAGATAGAGGAACTTGCTTTGCTGCCGGCGGGTGGACTCCAAATCGTAAGCAGCCACAAAGGAGACGGCATGCAGCCGATTGTTACGGCTGCCTACGGGCGTGGCGGGACTTGCATCCTGCGGAACAACCGACAGCGTGATGCGGTAATACAGCGCTCCCTCAGTGGCCTCGCCGCTGAGCAGATGGATGGTGAGCAGCCGCTTGCGGCGGGGCTGCGCGTTGTCATAATAAGTAAGGTATAGGGTTGCCTCGGGGCGGATAAAGCTGCAGTGGGCATCGTCCGAATGATTGGCCTGGGGCCCGAGGATGGCCTCCGAGACCGGATAACGGCGTATCTCGGCTTCCGATTGCTGCAAACTGAAGCCGTCATCTTCGGCCATGCGCAGCTCCACAGGCCTGAAGTCGGCCACACCCAGTGCCCTGCCGAGCAGCTGACCCACGGTGATGCGACGGCTGTAGTCGCCCTCGCGCCAGTCCGACCCGGCCTGCTGGTGCAGCATCTCCTGCTCCCGGAGCAGGTAATATTCACGTTTCCAGACCATGCTGCGTGCCTCGCTGTCGGGCATCTGCTCCCCGGCATGGCGGTTGAGCAGTTCGTCAAAGCGCTTGCTGAACATGTTCTGCCAGCTGAAGACATCCGTCATGACGTCCGTCAGCATGCCCTTGGCATTGCCTTCGGTCAGGAAGAGGCCCGCCAGAATGTGCACGTCGACCTTGTATTCCTTCTCGTTGGTGGTGTAGACCACGCGGATAAGCGATGCGTTGAGGTTGCACTGGTTGCACACATCGCGCACGATGCCGAGGTTGCCGGCACCGGTTGAGAAGAAGAACAGGTACGAGAGCTGCACGTAAGGCGTATCTTTCTCGATGCGGATGCGGAAGTGTCCGCTCTGGTAATCGTACCTCCCGTAGAGCGTCTCCTGGTCTTTCTTCCACTCGCAGCGGCAGTTCAGCTGGTGCAGGGCTGCCGAGACGAGTTTCTTGAGCTGCTCGGGCGTACGCACACGGGGCTGCTGCCTGATGCGCAAGTTGCCTTTCAGCACCAGCCAAGCCAGCGTTACGACCAGAGCCATAACGCCGCTCAGGATTATCCACCCGTACGTGTAGCTCATTCCATTTACAAATATAGCGTTTTTTTCTGTAACCGCAAACCTTTTCAGATTATTTAGACGATGATGTCATTGCCCAGTTCCTTGGCCAGCCGATTGCGTATAAGCTGCGTTTCCTGGAACTCCCGGAGCAGGCGGGAGAGCTTCCCGGCGTCGCCTGCCGACTGCGATATCTCGCGCTTGAGGTCCTTGAGATGCTGCTCCACGTAGTCCATCCGGAAGTCGAGAATCAAGTGTTGAACCTGGTTACGCAGTGCCGTGAGGCGGTTGGTCTCCTTCATCTTGCGCTCGTCTTCATTGCGCGCGGCCTGCAACTCCTTGTCTTCGCCTGTCAGCTGATAGCGGTCCACGCTCATGTCTACCGCCAGCCGGCTGATGTCTATATCGGGATGGTGCACGAAGTAGTCCTCGGCCTTGAAGCCGCCAGCGGCCTGGTGGTCCACGGCTTCCTGCAAGATGCGGTTGAAAAGCTCGTCGTGGAACTTGAGTCCGTCGGCACTCAGGTTGTAGTGTATGTACTGCGCAACCGACAGGTTGTACACCTTGCCGTTCTCGTCCTCCACGTTCGGGAAGATAATCTGCTCGCCGCTGCGTATCACGAGCTGCACGAGCATCTGCTCCACCTTGTCGGCCTGCTGCACCGGCAAGGCCTGCTGCGGCCGCGGGGGCGCTGTGGGAGCCTGCTCGGGTGCCGGCACCTGGCCGCCGCGCTGCCGTTCCTGGTTGTTGCGTATCATGCGGTTCATCTGGCTGATGAGCGTCGACTCGCTGATGCCTATGCGCTGGGCGCAGTCATGCAGATAGGTATCGCGCAGGATGGGGTTCAGCACCACGGATATGGACTGCACGATGGAGTCGATGGCCTCGGCCCGCTTGGCCGGGTCGCGCTCGTTCTTCAGTAGCAAGTCTGTCTTGAACTGGATGAAGTCAACCTGGTTTTCTTCGATGTAGGTCTTGAAGTCCGAGGCCGTGTGATTGCGTGCAAAGCTGTCGGGGTCGTTGCCGTCAGGCAGCAAAACAATCTTCAAGTTCATGCCTTCTTGCAGCAGCATGTCCGTTCCTCGCAGCGCCGCATGGATGCCGGCAGCGTCTCCATCGTACAGGAGCGTGATATTCGACGTGAAGCGGTGCAGCATGTGTATCTGGTGAATGCTGAGAGCAGTGCCCGAGTTGGCCACCACGTTCTCTATTCCACACTGGCTCATGGAAATCACGTCGGCCTGTCCTTCGACCATGTACACGCGGTCTTCCTTTGCTATCGACTTCTTTGCCTGGTATATACCGTACAGTTCGTGGTCCTTGTGGTAGATTTCCGACTCGGGCGAGTTCACGTACTTCTGGTTCACACCCTTGGTTCTGGAGTCCAGCACGCGGGCCGAGAAGCCCACCACCTTGCCGCTCACGCCTATCCAAGGGAAGATGACGCGGCCCGCAAAGCGGTCGATGAGCTCGCCGCGGTCGGTCTTGTAACAGAGCCCGGTCTTGATGAGAAACTCCTCCTTGTAGCCCTTGCCCAGCGCCGTAGCAGGCAAGGAGCGGCGGTCGGTGAGGTCGAAGCCGAGCTGGAACCTGCGGATGGTGTCGTCGCGAAAGCCGCGGCTGCGGTAATACTGCATGCCCACGGCCACGCCATCTACGTGGTTGTGGAGCAGCTCCTGGAAGTAGCTGTTGGCCCACTCGTTCACGATGAACATGCTCTCGCGTTCGCTCTGCTCGCGCCGTTCTTCGTCGCTGAGTTCCCGTTCCTGTATCTCAATGTGGTATTTGCTGGCCAGCCAGCGCAGTGCCTCGGGGTAACTCATCTGTTCGTGCTCCATGATGAAGCCGATGGAGTTGCCCCCTTTGCCGCAACCAAAGCAGTGGCACGTGCCTCGGGCAGGCGAAACGTAGAACGAGGGGGTCTTTTCATTGTGGAAAGGACACAGCCCCTTGTAGTTCGAACCGCTCTTGCGGAGCGTCACGAACTCGGAGACCACATCCACGATGTTGGCAGCCTCCTTTATCTTTTCAACTGTCTGCCTATCTATCATATTGCAAAGATAATGGAAAAAAACGATTCCGCGAAGCATTTGCCCACATTGTTTGCCGTCCTTTTTACCTCGGGCGGCGGTGCCGAAGGATACCTTCGGGAACTTTCGACAAGTGTCGCACGATTGTTTGACAGGTGTCGCACGATCGTGCGACACTTGTCGAAAGTTCCTGCTAACATCAAACAAAGAGGCTGAAAGAGGCCTTTATTGCACAAAAGCCATCGTTTGTGCACATCCGGAGGCCATTTGTGCATTTTTAAAAGCATTAATTTGGCCAAGAAGTAAAAAGTTAGTAATTTTGCGCCCGAATAAATCAAAAGAAGCGATTTCACAATTATTTAATAGATCCTTATGAGTTTGAAAATTGTTGTACTTGCCAAGCAGGTACCAGACACAAGAAATGTAGGCAAGGATGCCATGACAGCCGAAGGCACTGTCAACCGTGCGGCACTGCCTGCAATCTTCAATCCAGAAGACTTGAACGCCCTGGAGCAGGCCCTTCGGCTGAAGGAGCAGAACCCGGGTTCCACTGTAGGCATACTGACGATGGGCCCTCCGCGTGCCGGAGAAATCATCCGTCAGGGGCTTTATCGCGGCACCGACACGGGTTGGCTGCTTACCGACCGCCTCTTTGCCGGCGCCGACACGCTGGCCACTTCTTATGCTCTGGCTACCGCCATACGGAAGATTGGCGACGTTGACATCGTGCTCGGAGGCCGCCAGGCCATCGATGGCGACACGGCACAGGTAGGCCCTCAGGTGGCCCAGAAGCTGGGTCTGAACCAGGTTACCTATGCCGAAGAGGTGCTCAATGTAGAGAACGGCGTGGCTACCATACGCCGCCACATCGACGGGGGCGTGGAGACTGTAGAGGCTCCGCTGCCCGTTGTCATCACCGTTAACGGCAGCGCGGCTCCCTGCCGTCCGTGCAACGCCAAGCTGGTCATGAAGTACAAGTACGCCACCTGCCCCATGGAGCGCACCGGCAACGAGCCTTGGGCCACCCTGTACGAGCAGCGCCCGTACCTTACACTTAACCAGTGGTCGGTTGCCGACGTAGATGGTGACCCGCAGCAGTGTGGCTTGGCCGGCTCTCCTACTAAGGTGAAGGCCGTGCAGAACATTGTGTTCCAGGCCAAGGAGAGCAAAACGCTCAGTGCATCTGATGCCGATGTAGAGAGCCTGGTGAAAGAATTGTTGGACGAAAAGATTATTGGCTGATGAATAATGTATTTGTATATTGCGAGGTAGAAGGCACAACCGTTGCCGAAGTATCGCAGGAGCTGCTCACCAAAGGGCGCAAACTGGCCAACGAGCTTGGCGTAGATCTCAACGCCGTTGTTGCCGGAACAGGCATCAAGGGCAAGGTAGAAGACCAGATACTGCCCTACGGCGTGGACAAATTATTTGTGTTCGATGCCGACGGCCTCTTCCCTTACACGTCGGCTCCGCATACCGACATCCTGGTAAATCTCTTCAAGGAGGAGCAGCCGCAGATAGCTCTCATGGGCGCAACCGTCATTGGCCGCGACCTGGGTCCGCGCGTTTCGTCGTCGCTCACGTCAGGACTTACTGCCGATTGTACGCAGTTGGAGATTGGCGACTACGACGAGAAGAAAACCGGCCAGCACTATGAGAACCTGCTGTACCAGATACGTCCCGCCTTCGGTGGCAACATCGTGGCCACCATTGTGAACCCCGACCACCGGCCGCAGATGGCTACCGTGCGCTCCGGCGTAATGCAGAAGGCCGTTTACAGCGGCCAGGCTAAGGGCGAGGTGGTTTATCCCGAGGTGGCCAAATACGTGCCCACGACCGATTATGTGGTAAAAGTCATCGACCGCCATGTAGAAGCCGCCAAGCATAACCTTAAGGGTGCACCCATCGTTGTGGCAGGAGGATACGGCATGGGCAGCAAGGAAGGCTTCGACAAACTGTTCGAACTGGCCAAGGAACTGCACGGAGAAGTGGGCGCAAGTCGTGCCGCCGTAGATGCAGGATGGGCCGACCACGACCGCCAGATTGGCCAAACGGGCGTAACGGTGCACCCCAAGGTGTACATTGCCTGCGGCATCAGCGGCCAGATACAGCACATTGCAGGCATGCAGGATGCAGGCATCATCATCTCCATCAACAACGACCCCGACGCTCCCATCAACAAGATAGCCGACTATGTCATCAACGGCACGGTTGAAGAAGTTGTTCCCAAGCTGATTAAATATTACAAGCAAAATTCCAAGTAATCATCATCGAGGAGTTTAAGAAGTTAAAGTAGATAAAGAAGTTAAAGTAGATAAAGCCATTGGTATGGGCTATGACATCCGCAATATATTCGTTTTTCAGAAGGCTCACCAGTTCGTTCTGGACGTGTACAGGTGTACACGAGACTTCCCGGAGTTCGAGAAATACGGCCTGTCGTCACAGTTCCAGCGTGCTGCTGTTTCTATTCCGGCAAACATAGCCGAAGGTTCAAAGAAGATAAGTAAGGCAGACAAGTTGCGTTTCATGAATATATCGCAAGACAGTTTGGAAGAATGTAGGTACTACATCCTGCTGTCCAAAGACCTGAAATATGTATCCGAAGAATCTTACTATAGCATGACGGCGGAAATAGAAGAGGTTAGCAAGCTTCTCAATGCTTTTGTTCAGGGCATCATCAATCACAATTACAGCAACGTGTTGTAGCCCGGAACCATCGGCTTAACTTCTTTCATCTTCCTTAACTTCCTGACTTCTCACAACAAAAACAAGTATGGCAAATTATTATAGTGACCATCCGGAGATAGGGTTCCACCTGAACCACCCTCTGATGAAGCGCATCGTTGACCTCAAAGAGCGCAACTATGCCGACAAAGATAAGTTCGAAGACGCCCCCGTTAACTACGAGGACGCCATCGAGAACTATGAACGCATACTCGAAATAACGGGCGACGTGGCTGCCAACATCATCGAGCCGAACGCTGAAGCCGTTGACCAGGAAGGCCCGCACCTGGAGAACAAGCGCATGGTTTACGCCTCCAAGACCTTCGAGAACCTTGATGCAACGCGCAAGGCAGGCCTCTGGGGCATCTCCATGCCACGCCGTTACGGCGGCCTCAACCTGCCTAACGTGGTGTTCTCCATGCTCTCCGAGGTCATCTCTGCTGCCGATGCCGGCTTCCAGAACATCTGGTCATTGCAGAGTTGTATCGACACCTTGTACGAGTTCGGCAACGAGGAACAGCGACAGAAGTACATCCCAATGGTGTGTGCAGGCGCTACCATGAGCATGGACCTTACCGAACCGGACGCCGGCAGCGACCTGCAGCGCGTCATGCTCAAGGCCACACAGGATGCCGACGGCACCTGGCGACTGAACGGAGTGAAGCGTTTTATCACCAACGGCGACTCTGACATACACCTTGTTCTGGCCCGTTCGGAAGATGGAACACGTGATGGCCGCGGCCTGTCCATGTTTATTTACGACAAACGTAATGGCGGTGTGGACGTCCGTCACATCGAGCACAAGCTCGGCATCCACGGTTCACCGACCTGCGAGCTCGTTTACAAGAACGCCAAGGCAGAACTCTGCGGCAACACCCGCATGGGACTCATCAAGTACGTGATGGCCCTGATGAACGGCGCCCGCCTGGGCATAGCCGCACAGAGCGTAGGTGTAGAGCAGGAAGCCTATAACGAAGCCCTCGCTTATGCTAAGGAACGGCAGCAGTTCGGCAAGAAGATTATCACCATGCCGGCCGTTTACGACATGCTCAGCCGCATGAAGGCAAAGCTCGATGCAGGCCGAAGTCTGCTCTACCAGACAGCCCGCTACGTCGATCTCTACAAGACTCTGGAAGACATCTCGCGCGAAGAGAAACTCTCGCCCGAGGAACGCCAGGAGATGAAAAAGTACACCCGGCTGGCCGATGCCTTCACACCGCTGGCCAAGGGCATGAACTCCGAATACTCAAACCAGAACGCCTACGACGCCATCTCCGTACATGGAGGCTCGGGCTTCATCATGGAATACAAGAGCCAACGCCTCTACCGCGACGCCCGCATCTTCTCCATCTACGAGGGAACAACCCAGCTCCAGGTCGTTGCTGCCATCCGCTACATCACCAACGGCACCTATCTCCAGATTATGAACGAGATGCTCGACGAGGAAGTTTGCGACTGCATGAAGCCGCTCAAGGAGCGTGTAGCCAAGCTGGTGGCACTCTACGAGGAGGCACTCGAAAAGATTAAGGCCGACGGAAACCAGGACGAGCAGGACTTCCTCGCACGTCGTCTGTACGACATGACGGCAGGCATCATCGAGTCTCTGCTCATCATAGCCGACGCCAGCAAGGCTCCGGAGCTCTTCAAGAAGAGCGCCAACGTGTTCGTTCGCATGACCGAAGAAGAGGTTATCGGCCACACGGCCTACATCAAGGCCTTCAGTGCCGAAGATTTGGACAGCTTCCGCGCCGTCGAGGAAGAAGAAGTTGCTGCCGAATAAAGCACAACCCGCCACATGATACGAAAAAGGCGAGCCTCCCGGAGGTTCGCCTTTTTCATTGCCTATACTGCAACTTGCACCGCAGCCGGCATGCTCTCATAAGTCTCTGTATAACAGCCTGTTGCCCCAACAGGCATCCGTCGTATTGCCGAAGATGCCGTTCAAGGCGCTTGAAGCTATCGTTCAAGGACGTTGAAGCATAGCTTCAAGCGCCTTGAACGATAGCTCCGCCACCCTTACTCGGGCAACGGACGGACGGCAACAACTAAAAAGGGGACGAGCCCTGCGGCCCGTCCCCCTATGTTCTGGTGGCAAGATGCGTCGTCAGGCGCGCTTGCCGTACTGCTCGTCGAGATTGAAGATGGCGCTGTCGCCCATGCGTTTGATGCGGTCAACGATGCCGCTGGCGGTGGCTTCTTCCTCTACCTGCTCGCGTACAAACTGCCAGAGGAAGTCCTCTGTGGCCTTGTCGCCCTCGGCAACTGCCTGGTCCAGCAGCTTGTCAATGAGCTTGCTCACGTGGCACTCGTGCTTGTAGGCATCCTCGAAGGCATCGAGCGGAGAGTTCCAAGTCTGCTTTACGGCAGGAATCTGGCCCACAACGGCGGTGCCGCCGCGCTTGATGACGTAGCTTGCCATTTGGTAGGCGTGGTCCATTTCTTCTGCCGACTGCTTCTTCATCCAGTTGGAGAAGCCGTCGAAACCTTCCTGTTCAAAGTAGAAAGACATAGATAGATACATGTTAGCCGAGAAAATCTCGTTAACGATTTGCCCGTTCAGGGCATCCTGTAAAGCGTTTGATATCATAATGATGTATGTAAATTGGTTTACTTCCGACAACAAAGATACGAAAAAAAACAATGCGCCGAACGCCTTGACTGTATTTTTTTTCATTTTGTGATGATTGCAATTAGCCGCCGGCACGCGTCTGCAGACCGGGTTCTCACGGTGCTGCAGCGGCCCGGGCGGAGGCTGCGCAGGCTCTCTTAAAATAACATAAAAGCCACGTTTCGTTTTGTCCGCAGGGCTTTATTTTATATTTTTGCCCCAGCATAACCAACCTACAGCAATATGAAAAAAGCATTTTACAGCTTTGCGGCAGCAGCCTTGCTGGCGCTGTCAGCATGCGGCGGCGGGAAGACTCCGGCCGCCCCGCAACCTGCGGAGGCCGAAAGTGAGCCCATAGACACGGCCTTCATGAAAGCCAACGCCGGCGACTACAAGAGCTTTGACGGCTCAAAAGTGATAACGCTCAATGCCGACGGCACCGCCAAAACCAAGAACATGGCCAAGGAATACGACCATTGGGAGCTGGTGCAGAAGGGCGAAGGCATTGCTGCCCTGTCGCTACAACGCCCCGGCATCGATGCTCCCGTAACGGAGGACGCCATGCTCGACACCAAGGAGAGCGCCCTGACGATTAAGTCGGAGACCTTCCGCAGGGAGAAACCTGCCAAGAAGTAAACCGCAGGTGCGGCCTCCGGGCCGCCCTGCTCTTACGCCGTACGCACGGGAGCGGCCAGCCGCAGCCCGTAAGCCGGTGTCATGGCCGCCACGTGCTCCACGATAGCGGCCAGCTGATGTTCGTACTCTTTCCACGCTTTTTCCTTGAGAAAGAAGTACAGCTCCAGCGGTATGCCGTACTGGGTAACCTCCAGCTGGCGCACCATCATGAGCATGTCGTGGTTCAGGAGCTCGTTTTCCTGCAGGTAATCCTCCACGGCCTGGCGGAACAGAGTCATGTTGGTAGTGCCCTCATCGGTAAAGTGAATGCTGCGGACATCGAACAGCAGCTTGCGGCTTACACGCCTGCCGGGGCTCTGCTGCATGCCAATCCAGTTGCGGAACGAACCGCTCACCAGTGCCGTAGGCGACACCGTGATGATGGTATTGTCAAAGTTGCGTATCTTGACCGTGGTCAGGGTCATCTCTTCTACAGTTCCGTCGGCCCCTGCAGCGGGCACGGTAATCCAGTCACCCACGTGCAGCATGTCGTTGCTCGTCAGTCTTACGCCGGCCACCAGGCCCTCGATGGTGTCCTTGAAAACCAGCATCAGTATGGCCGAAGTGGCGCCCAGACCGGCCAGGAGCGTCATAGGGCTCCTGTTGATGGCAATGGCCACCACCACGATAGCAGCCACAAAGAGCAGCAATATCTTCAATACGCCGCAGAAAGTCTGCATGTACTGGCGGGTGTTAGTGCCGTGGCCAGTGTCCAGATTCTTAAAAGTGTTGATGAAAACCACGAACAGGTGAGCCGTAGCTATGGTGATGTAGATAGCCGTGAGGCGTGAGATGACCTCACGCGCGGTGGGGAACTGATAGAACACCAGCGGCAACAGCTGCCATATAACCACGGCAGGAACCACGCGACAGAAGGCCAGCAGCACCTTGTCAGAGAAGAGAACGTCGTCCCAGGTCACGGCAGTGCGGCTCGTGATGCGGCGTACCAGGGGCACGAGCAGCCTGCGGCAGAGAGCCTCGGCCAGCCAGGCCAGCAGCACGGCCACCACAGCCAGCGCCACATGACGTACCACCGGAACCGCTCCCCCACTCACTCCGCAGGCGCGGATGATGTTCTCTATCAATACTTTTATTGCGTCCATAAGCTGTTGAAACTACAGGTTAACATTCTTGTCCGTGCCTACGGCGCCCGCCGCAAGCCGCCATCAGCCTCACGGGGCACACAGTATCTCGCACACGCGGTCCTGGAACGCGCGTCCGTTTTTACCATGTAAGAGCCCTTGGTTGATGATGGCAAAGCAGAGCATGTGGCCGTTCGAGGCACGGCAATAGCCCGCCAGGCTGCTTATACCGGTAACAGTGCCGGTCTTGGCCCGCACGTTGCCGCGGGTGAAAGAGCCCTGCATGCGCGAGTGCAGCGTGCCGTCAACGCCCGCCTCGGGCAGCGCCGGCTGCAGATGCAGGTAGATGTTGCGGTTCTGGTAGGCATAACGCAGCAGCCTGACCTCCAGTTCCGCGCTCACGTAATTATACAAGGAGAGGCCTGACCCGTCGGCTATCTTGTACCGGGAGGGGTCAAGTCCAATCTTGTTGATGAGCCTCTTGACCGCTGCCCGGGCGTCCTTGGCCGTTGCCGGACGACTGCCTGCGCTGGCGGCCAGCTGGTAGAACATGGCCTCGGCATAGAGGTTGTCGCTCTCCTTGAGCATAGGCATGAGCACCTGGTCCATGGTATGGTAGCGCGAAACGATGCAGTAGGCATCTTCCGGCTTGCGTCCGGAGGCCGAAAAGGCCTCCACCACGATGCCTGCATCGCGCAACTGCTGCTCGAAACGGTCCATGAACTTGTCCTTGCGGCCGTAGAGCAGCGGCGTAAGCACGGGGTTGTCGTCGTCCCAACACCAGCCTTCGCCCAGCAGGTTGAGGTCCTTCATGCTCTTGTCGGCATAGAGGCGGCCGCGAATGGTGTCAACCCCCATCTTGCGGATAGCCTCAACAAAGGCATTCATATCGTCGCTGTTGAAGCGCGGGTCCATGCCCCCCACGCAGTAAACGTCGCCCGTCAGGGTGCCGTTTTCTATCTTTCCCGTATAGCAAAGCTCGGTCTTGAACTGGTAGGAGCCGCCGAGGCGGTCGATGGCAGCTATGGCCGTAACCACCTTCATGGTAGAAGCAGGGCGCAACAACTGCTGCTCGTTGAAGCGGAAGATAGCCGAATCGGCATCCAGGTCGAAGACCATGAGGCCCACCTGGCTGGTTTCAAACATGTCGCTCTGCAGCAGTCGGCCGATGTGAGCCTGCACCGACTGCGGCCAAGGCAGCTGAATGCTGTCGCGGGCCACGGAGTCTATCATGGCCGAATCGGCCACGTTGCTGTCGTCTACGTCAACTACCGTCTCCTCAATCTGCGCCATGCAGGGCATGGCAGCCATGCAGAAGAGCAGCAGGATATATCTCAAAAATCTCATAATCTACTTGTATTTCGTTTATGCGCCGTGCCGGCAGCGGGGCTACGGCTCACCGTCGGGCTGTGCGCCGGCCTCGGCCGGCAGCCGCTTCTGCCACTCGCGGACAAAGGCCTTCTCGTCTTCGGGCTGCACGGCCAGCAGATGTCCGGCGCCGTACTGCAGCAGCAAGTAGTGCGAGAGGCCGAAAACCGACCGCATGGGAGTGCACTTCACGATGTCGCCCGTGCGTATGCAGAGCCGCCGGGCAAAGCGTCCGCGGTCTACAATCAGCTCGCCGTCGGCGAACGTATAGGTCGAATGGATGACGCGTTCCACCATCACAACCGTTACCACCATGAGCACGGCGGCCGGCAAGGCCATCTTCTGCCAGAAGAAGTAGCAGCACAGGAGCACGCAGAGCGTGATGCCACACTTGGCCCCTAAGGTGAAGCGGCGGTGAAAGAGTCTGTTCATATCGGTTGCAAAATTACTGATTTTTATCAAGAAAACCTACGTTCGCGGCCATTAAAGTATCCCCTTCGCCCTCTTGTTCGTTGCTGGGAGCAGGTCCAAACGCCCTGTGCGGAGGCCTTGCAGCCATAAGCTAAAAAAGCAAAAACAGGCATATAGGCAGCATCACGCACGCACCCCGTTTTCTTGGAGCTATCCTTCAAGCCTCTTGAAGGTATCGGTCAAGCGCCTTGAAGGTATCGGTCAAGGGACTTGATAGATACCTCCAAGCCGGCAGAAGAATTTTCCTTACTCCGTTGGTGCTTTTTGGAGACGGAGTAGGCAAGTGTTTTTCACCCTTTTGCTGCATGTTTGCTGCCGGCTTGCTGCTGATTTTTAAAGACAAAGTAACAGAGTGTTTTTCCTCCTGCTACATGCTTGCTGCTGGTTGGTTGCTTATTTTTAAAGACAGAGTAACAGAGTATTTTTTCTGCTGCTGCGGGTTTGCTGTTTAGCAGGAGCGGGTAAGCAACGAGTTGCGAAGAGACAAACCGGTATCCTCCCCTTGGAAAGGGGAGGCGGAGGAGGGGATGACCACGTGGCAAATATCAGCAATGTTGCTTAAGATATCATCCCCTCCTAACCTCCCCTTTCTAAGGGGAGGAACCGCTGCTGCATGTTTCCTGCCGGACTGCTGCTGGTTTTTAAAGACAGAGTAACAAAGTAATTTTCCTCCTGCTACATGCTTGCTGCTGGTTGGTTGCTGATTTTTAAAGACAGAGTAACAGAGTAATTTTTTCGCTGTTGCAGGCTTGCTGCATTGTGGAAACGAACAAGTAACGGTTTGCAAAAAGGCAAACCAGTATCCTCCCCTTGGAAAGGGGAGGCGGAGGAGGGGATGACCACGTACCGTGCTGATTACAACTTGTTGCGGAAATCATCCCTTCCCAACTTATGAATTGTGAATTATGAATTGTGAATTATCAGCCTGCGGCCTGCAAAATCATCCCCTCCTAACCTCCCCTTTCCAAGGGGAGGAACCACTCGCACGCCACACCAAGCCTCTCTCCTTCTAAAGGAACAACCGCTGCTGCATTTAAACAACAAAGTAAAAGTGCCTTCCGAGGGGCTTGAGCGGTTCCTATTACCAAACAGCTTGTACAGGGCAAGAGAAGTGCTAACGCGTAAGCGAGAACTTGAGGCTGAGCCCGAAGTCGCGCGTTGTGGTGGGATAGCTGCTGCTGGCCAGCAAAGGATTGTTGGTCTGGCGGTCATAATAGAAGCTCATCGTGAGCAGTCGGGAGAACGTGTAGTCGGCTATGAACGACAGCTTGAATGCAGTATTGCCGCTGCTGGCCGCACTCGTCATGGTTGCAATGTCGCGGCTGAGCGATGCCTGCTTGCGGTAGCTCAGGTCGAGGCGCAGGTTCAGGTCGTGGTTAATGCCGCTGCCGCTGCGTCCGGTGGCAGCTGTCTGGGTTTGCTGCGTGCTGCCCGCGCGGCGCGAACGGCTGCGTGAACGCTGCGGCCGGCTGCCGCCAAAGAGGTTGAAGTCGTTGAGCCGGTAGCCCAGTCCCAGCACCCAGTCGTGGCTGGTGGCCTCGTTTATCTGCACGCTCGTCATGCTCAGGGCCAGCACACGCGTGGTGCGGTACTCGAGCTTGGCCGTAAGGTTGTTTTCAAACGTCATGTCTACGCCCAGCAACGGCGAGAAGGCCTCGTTTATACTCACCGTAGAGACGTTGTACATGCTGCCTGGTACGGGGTTACCCGTTGTGGCATCGGTGATGAAACCGAGGCCGTTCATCAGCTCCATGAAGGTGCTGTACGAGCTGTAGGCACCCACGGCGTAGATGCTTTTGTAGGAGTGGTTGATGTTGAAGCTCTTGAACACGTCGCGGAACCACGGTAGGCGGGTGAGCCCGCTGTACCTTACTGTCCAGTTGGGCAGCAGCCGCGAGAGCGTGGGGAAGATGTGCAGCGAGTGGCCCCCCATGCTGGTGTAGGCGGCAAGGAAGGCCGGTATCATCACGTCGGCACTGTAGGGATTCACTCCTCCGTTAGCAGGGTTGAAGACGGAGCCGGCCAGCGGCGTGCCGGCAGGATACTCGGCACCGGCATACTGGGCCTCTACGCGGTTGCGGAAGGCGGGCAGCGAGCGGCAGAAACGCTCGAAGCTGGCCGAACGGTAGCCGCCGGAGGCACTGCCTATGCCCTCGAAGGCGCTGCGCAGGGATATGGTTGTCATGGTAAAGGTGCCGCCCTCGGTGGTGGGATTGCCGGCATACATGTACTGCACACTGCGGTTGCGGGTGAGCGTTCGCGAAGCGTTGAGGTCAATCTTGAGGTTCTTCACGGGCTCCAGCGTCATGCGCAGCTGCAGGTCTTCGGTCTTGTTGCTCACTGCGGGCGTTGCTATCGAGTCGTTCATCAGCAGCCATCCGTTGCTGCGGGCACGCTCCACGTAGGAGTCGCCGGTAAGTCCGAAGGCGAAATCGAGGCCCGGCGTGAGCACTCCCGAGCCGCGTGACTGGCCGAAGGCGTCGCCTACAGAGGGCATGAAGCCGGGCAGCGACATGGAGTAATGGTTGCGGTAGCTCAGGCTCATGTTGCGAACCATCATCAAAACGCGGGCCACGCTCTGCGCCGTCTTGTACCAGCGCTGGTCGTCGAGGGGCTCCTTGGGGGTAACGGTCAGCTTGAGCCTGACCACTGTATCTACCTTATTGATAATGCGGATGGTGTTGTCGTTCACCTTGCGGTAACGCAGGCGGAAGGTTCTGCCGTCCTGCGTGCGCGCCGTAACCATGAGTCGGCGCGTATGCTTGCCGTGGTTCACGCTGATGGTGGTGTCGGGGCGCAGGGTTATCTCACTCTCAAAGCTCCGCTTGTTCATAGGCAGCGCCTTCTTCTGTTGCTCGGTCGGGTCGCCGGCCGTGCCGTTCTTGCGGGCTTCGGCCTTCCTCTTCAGTGCCTCGGCGCGGGCCTTCTGCCGTTCTGCCCGCCGCTGCTGCAGCTCTGCGTTGCTGGTTTCGCGGTTGAAGCGCTCGTTGGTTTTCCGCAGGAAAGGTATGTGGTTGTACAGCCGCTCGAGGTCGAAGTTGGCGTTCACGTTCAGGTCTCGGTTGTTTGTTATGGTGTTGCCGAGCGACGTTCCGTCGTCAAGGTCGGTGCCGCGCACCCAGTTGTAGGTGGCCGTATAGTTGGCATTGGCGTTCATCCAGTCAAAAGCAGGCACGAGATTGAGCGGCAGCTGGTACGAGAGTGTGAACGTCTGGTTGTAATCAAGCGGTGTACCCAAGTGGCGGAGGCTGGTGCGCACGGAGTCTTTCCAGGCCGAGTAGCTGTCGGGATAGAGGTCTTTGTTCACCGGGGTGTAGGGCTCCTCAATCTCTGCATGCGTGGCGCTTTGGAAGTTCATGTGCAGGTTGCGGGTCAAATCCCAGCGCAGGGAGAGCTCTCTGTTCCACAGGAACTGCGAGCTGAAGGTAAGAGGCAGGCTGCTGCCGGTTAGGTTCTCCATGTCTCGTTCTTGCAGTTCGTAGTAGCTACGGGTAATTTCGGTGTCGAAACCCACGTTCTGCGGCAGCCAGTTGAGGCCGAAACGACGGAAGATGTCGAGCCATCGGGAGCGGTTCTTGATTTTGCCGAAGGGCTCCCATGCCTTGTACACGGGCGTCCAGTTGTAGTTCATGGCTCCGCGCCAGTTGTCTTCTTTCTCGTAGACGGTGGTCTCGCCGCTGGTGTAACGGTGGGAGTGGCTGTAGGAGAAGGCGAAGTTGGCCGGGTCGTAGGGCATGGGGTGGCGCTTGGTTTGTATGCCCACGCGCACGTTGGAGAGCGAGAAGTTGGTGTTGGTGGTCTTGGTCACGGCTATGCTCTCAATGCTGTCGCGCTCTGTGCGGGATGCAGCACCGTCGAGAGCGTCGTCCAGCAGCATGTCCGTATCCAGCGGGTTGTACTTCGGCCGCGTTTCTTCCTTGGTCACGGAGTAGTAGAGCGGGGCCGTTACCTTGGCCTTGTCGGGGAAGAACTTGCCCAGCTCCAGGTTGGCGGTAACGCTGTACGTCTTGTAATCATCATTGGAGCGCTGCGCTACTCCCTCCTCTATCCCGCCGAAGCCGCTGGTCATGTAGCGCCCCTGTGCATTCAGGGTGCCGAAGTCGGAGAGCTGTACGTTCAGGTTGCCCTGCGCCGCCCAGCCGCCTTCATTGTTGTAGTCCTTGAGCCGGAGCTCGTTAACCCAGACCTCGCCGTCCTTGATGTCGCCCGATATGTTGCGCACTCCTATCATCATAGTCTTAACTTCACCCAGCGTGGGGTTGCCTACAATGCTTATCTTGTTGTTGGGTCGCTCGTCATCGTAGGCACTGTAGGGGCGGTTGTAGGAAGCCTGTCCCTGCGCCCGTGCTATGTTTCGGGCCTTCTTCAGGGCCGTGAACAGGCGGAGGGGGATGTCGAGCATGTTGTCGCGGGGCCACACTTTCTCGCGGTCGGCGGTAGAATAACGGTCGTAATTATTATAAGGTGGGGTGAGCTTGAGCGGTATCTCGTACTCGTAGTAGTTGCTCTTGTAGTCGCTGCCCAAGCGGATGAAGACAGCCAACTGGTTGTCTTGCAGGTTGGTGGTGTTCTGTTCCATGGCGTTGGCATGGACGAACATCTGCATGCGTTTGTACTGGCGCAGGTCCAGGGTCGTGTTCTTGTACACGGCCTTGGACTCGCCCGTGCCCATGCCTTTTACCATGATGTCGAGCGACTGCTCGTTAGATTCCACGAGCTGGGGCTGCGTTGGGTCCTGTGCCCGCCTGATACCGGGCGGCAGCACGTAGTTGACGGGCGTCTTGTCGCTGTTCTCCTCCAGGTTCACTTCACTGGCCGTCATGGTTCCGGACTGTGATGCAGAGTTGTCGAGCGGCTGCTCATAGACCCGCCACTCGCCCCTGACGAGGTCCAGACTGCCAAAACGCATGACCACGGGATGCCTGAATCCGGTGAGAAACATGCGCATGAAGCGGATGCTGGTGAAGTCGGTTATGGCCCCCACCCGCCGCTCGTATTCCTCTAAAGGGATGCGGAACTGGTACCAGGTAACCTGTTCGTCGTTGTGTCCATTGCGCAGCGAAGGCTTTGCCACGCGCTTGTCAACGATGTAGTTGCGGCCCACCACCATGTCGGCAGGGCGTATGGAGACACGGTACTGGTAGTATTTTTCGTACTCGTTGAGGGTGTAGTCCTGGTTTATATCTTCCACATCGGGCGTCGTCTTGTACGAAGTGTCGTAGCTCTCGGTGCGCTCGTCGGTGGCCGGAGAGTTGCCCTGAGGGTTGTTGATGTACTTGTAGCGGCGCAGGATGGAGGCCTGCATCTGGTCGTAATCAGACCCGCGGAAGTAGTGATAGTCGTCGTTGGCAGGGTCGTTGAAGATGGAGTCGAACACTACGGGACTCACCTTGCCCTGTATCTGGGTAAGGAAATCCTGGTAGGCCTGATGGTTCTGCTCCTCTGCATCAGTGAGTCCGTTGAAGCCAACGTCCTGTAACTGCCGGCTGCCACTGGTGGTTGCAAAGGCGTAAGTTACCGTGGGCTGGGTCGGTATCTTGCCCCACTGGGTGGTGGTAAAGCTCTGCGAGCCGTCTACCGGCATGCCGCTTTCGTAGAACTTCTTGCCATCGCGGAGCACGTCTTCGCTCACCTCGCCCAAGTTAATGTAGAAGTCGCCGCCATAGTCGGCCGCATCGGCCTGCCTGTTGGTGTAGACGAAGGGGTCCATCAGCCAGAACTCGATGTACTCCACGTTGGCAGTCTCGAAGTCGTTGGTATTCAGCTTGCGCATCATGCCGCCCCAGTGAGCCGCCGGATTGTTGAGCGTGCCGTCGCCGTTGAGGTCGGGATTGAAGTTGTAAGGGCCGCGTTCGTTGGGATAATAGGCCAGATTGAGGATGGGCAAGGTGCTCACCGCGCCGTTGTAACTGCTCTGATCGCGATACGGATAGAGTTCGCGGACGGGCACCTCACGCACCAAATGGTTGGACAGTTGGTCCAAGTCGCTCTTGATGTGGCCCGGAGTAAGCGAACTGCTGCGGCGGGTGAAGAGCGGATCTATGTTGTACCAGGCCAGCAGACTGCGGTTGTAGCCGCTCTGCAGGGTAGTTTTGTCATTGTGTTCGGGGAACATCGAGGGCACGCTTGATATAATCCACTCCGTCGGTATGCTCACGTCAATGGCGTTGGTGGTATTCTCGAAATCGTCCAGATACGAGGCATTGTCCTGCGTACCGTGGCTTCGGCCGGCTATGAGTTGGGCAAATTCGGCGTTGAAAGATATCTGCGAAGGCTGCGTGAGGTGCAGGAAGGGAATCTTGTCGAGTACGTTCGTGAGCCACTGACTTTCCTTCTTCCAGTTCAGGTTCACGCCCCAGAGCGTGTTGTTGAGCGGCTCCGAGCCCATGTTAACCTTCGAGGTAAGCGCCTGCTCACTCAAATGCTGGATGGTGCCGCTAAGCTGGAAGTTCCTTGAGAAGTCGTATTCCCAGTTCAGACCGAACATTGTCTTGCGCTGTTGGGCATAGTCCGTGTTGCTTTCGAGCGACACGTTGACGGCCGTGCCGGCATCAATGATGCTCTGGTTGAGTATCGTCACCTCGCCTGCATTATAATCCACGCTGTAGTCGGAGCCCTCGGTAAGCGTCACGCCGCCGGCCGTTACCACCACCGAACCTTGCGGAGCGTTGTACGCACCCAGTGAGATAACGTTGGCCGAGGTGCCGCGGTACTGGCCCATGAGCACGTATTTGTTCTTCTCGGCTATCTGTTTGGCCACGGTCTTGGTAGAGTCGTACAGCTCCGTAAAGGCATAGCGGCGGGCCTGGTCGGCTGCAACGCCCTGACCGGTGAGGTAGTTATAGAGGTACGAACCAAAGGGTTCGGCCACCGGGAAGAACACTCTGCCGTCGCTGACCGTGTAGCCTTCAACGAAGTCGAAGTAGCCATTGGGGTGTGCCTTGTTGTTATTGTCGAGCCTGTCGGCGCCAAGCAGGCGGATGATAGGCTGGCTCTTGACCTGTTGCTCGGGGATGTACGTCAGGTAAACGCCGGCCGTATCGCTCTGAAACTTGACGTCGAGGCGGAACTTGTCACGTTCTACCGACGAGGCCAGATAGTACACATTCTTCATCATCAGGCCCCAGTTGCCCTGCCTGGGATTGTTGCTCGTGTTCTTCAGAGACTTCACGAAGAGAGCCTGGTTGGTGTCGGTGATATCGGAAGCGAACTCTCCCACCTGGTATGTATTGCCCCCGTAAGTGTACTCGTAGGCAATGGCCAGCACCTGGTCCGACTGCAACGACGTGCGCAGACTTATGTAACCCAGGGCTTGGTTCACCTCATATTCCGACGAACTCAGCAGCCTCGCCCGCTCCAGTTTCTCGTAATCGGCGCCTCCTGTCAGTCCTGCACCGTCCAGGGTGGTAGAAGTTGCGTCGATGTCGCGGGCCGACGCGTAGCTGCCTACCATCGTTGCGTACTCCGAGTTGGCATTGTTCGACGGCACGGCTGCCCCCGAAACCGCCCACATAGGGTTGGAGACGCGCCCGTTCTCGCCCAAATCAGTCAGGGCGACGATGTTTCGCGTGTTGGTTGTAGTGCCCGTCTTGTTGGTTACCCAAACCTCTACGCGGTTAATCTTGACGCCCGTCATGAGGTTGGGCAGGGTGCGCATGGCGGCATCGTACTTGTCGCGGAAGTACTGAGAGAGGAAGAAGTGGCGGTTTTCCTCGTAGTTGGCAGCGTCTATCTCGAACGGAGTAACCTGCACGCCGCCCTTGGACGAGACGCTCTTGGTTGAGCTCTTCTTCTGCGAAGCCACTGCCTGGAGCTTCAACTTACCGAACTGCAGGTCGGTTCGGATGCCGAAGAGGGAGCTTGCCCCCTTGACAAGAGAGGAGTTGGAAGGGAACGACACGTTGCCCGCCTCAACGAGTTTGATGATTTCGTCCTCCTTTCCGTCGTACTTGAGTTTCAGGTTCTGGGCATCAAAGTCAAACGTTGCGTCGGTGTTGTAGTTCAGGTTCATGTTCACCTTGTCGCCCACCTTGCCGTTCACATTTAAGTTTATCTTCTCGTCGAAGTCCATGGTAGTGGTCTTGCGGTTGCGGATGGGCAGGCTTGGATTGTCGATGTTCTTGAACGTAGCGCCGAATTTAAGCTCGGCGTTGCCCTGTGTCTTGATGCGCACACCGCCCGGTCCGAAGATTTTCTCGGCCGGTCCGAGGTCGAAGTGCATGTCGGTGAAGTCGAATTTCTCCTTGCCCTTGCGCTCGTAAATCTCGCTGTTCTGACTGCGGAAGTAGGCATCGCGCTCCCTCTTCTCGCTCCAGCGGCGGTATTCCTCGGGTGTCATCATGATGGGGGCGGCTATCCACGTGTTGCCTATCTTGTTGCCTATGATGTACCGATCGAGCGTATCGTTGTACACAACGTCGTACTTCATGTTGTCCGGTCGCTTCAGGTCGGTGGCGTTTTGGTCAAGGTCGCCGATGGTGATGGGCGTCGTGCGCTGTATCTTCCAGCGCGTGTGGAGAAGCGAATCGGGGATGGAATCCTCGTTGTCGAGCAGGGGCTGGGCGCTCACATGGATGGTGTCGTCCGTGCGGGGCCGGCCCACATTGCCGCGGTTGTCATGCTGCTGCCGGCGCGTACGGTCGTCCTGAAGATAGGGCACGGTAAGGGCATAGCCGGCCAAGCTGATGACCGACAATGCCATTACCAAACTTCCTATCTTCTGCCGTATCTTCATAGCGTCCGAGCGGAGGGTACCTGCCGCACCGGCAGTTCCCCTTCACCGCTGCTGTTACTTGATTTGTTTCAAGGCGAGTTTCACCACCTGCTCCACCGGCAGCTGGGGTTGGTCTTTCAGGATGGCCGTAACCACCTTGGCCGAGGGCGCCGGCGAGAAGCCCAACATGGTCAGGGCAGCCACTGCCTCGTCCCTTACGGGGGTGTTGACCGATGCCTGCGCAGCCGTTGTATTCACGTGCAGCTCGCTGGCAATGCCTGCTGCCACAATCTTGTCCTTCAGTTCCAAGATGATGCGCTGTGCCGCCTTGGGGCCTATACCCTTAACGGCTTTGAGCATGCGTTCGTCTCCGTTGGCTATTACATTGCACAACTCGGCCGGCGAGATGGTAGAGAGTATCATGCGGGCCGTATTGGCTCCCACGCCCGATACGGTGATGAGGAGCCTGTAGAGCTCGCGTTCCTGCTTGGTGGCGAAGCCGAAGAGCGTGAACGAATCGTCGCGTCCGCCCGTTACGAGCGACTCGTTGACGTAGAGTTTCACTTCCTTTCGGCCCTGCACGGCGCTGTACGTGTTGAGCGAAATGTTGAGGGCATAGCCTACTCCGGCCGCTTCTACCACAGCCAAGGCGGGGGTCAGTTCTGCCAATTCACCCCTAATGTATTCTATCATTTTCTCACTTGTTTGTATATATACACCAATATTAACGCGCCCGTGCGCCGGTTTATTGCATCGCAGGCGCAGAATAGGCCCAAAAACACTTTCCGGCAGCCCTGCGCGTGGCAAGCACCAAGAACGGCATGCGTATCAGCCGGCAGCGCCGCAGGTTTGCTTACAATCTTTCGAGTCAATGCCCTGCCTGCTTTCAATTCATTACTTTTCATACTTTTTAATAAAAAAACGGAACGGCGGCGGCGCTATTTCGGCAGAATGATGTACTTTTGCAGTCAACAAATAAAATATCAATCACATAAACAACGATAAAAGATGAAGAAAATCAGAGCAGCCGTAGTGGGTTACGGCAACATCGGGCAGTACAGCGTTCAGGCGCTGGAAACCGCACCGGATTTTGAGATTGCGGGCATCGTACGCCGTCAGGGCGACAAGGATAAGCCTGCAGAACTGGCACCGTACGAGGTAGTTGACGACATAACCAAGCTGAAGGATGTAGACGTGGCCATACTGGCAACGCCCACCCGCTCGTGCCCCGAGTACGCTGAGCGCATCGTCGCACTGGGCATCAACACCGTCGACAGCTTCGACATCCACACCTCCATCCTCGACTACCGCACCCGCCAGATGGCCAACTGTAAGCAGGCAGGCCGCGTATCGGTCATTTCAGCCGGCTGGGACCCGGGTTCCGACTCCATCGTACGTGTGCTCATGGAGAGCCTGGCACCACAAGGACTGTCGTACACCAACTTCGGTCCGGGCCGTTCTATGGGCCACTCGGTGGTTGCCCGCAGCAAGAAAGGCGTAAAGGATGCCCTCTCCATGACCATTCCTTTGGGCGAGGGAATCCACCGCCGCATGGTTTACGTGGAGCTGGAAGAGGGTGCCAGCCTGGAAGAAGTTACCAAGGAGATTAAGGCCGACGACTATTTTGCACACGACGAGCTGCATGTTTTCGCCGTTCCCAGCGTGGATGCACTCAACGATGTGGGCCATGGCGTGCACATGACCCGCAAAGGCGTGAGCGGTAAAACGCACAACCAGCGCTTCGAGTTCAACATGAGCATCAACAACCCGGCCCTTACGGCGCAGGTTCTGGTCAACGTGGCGCGCGCCAGCATGCGCCTGCAGCCGGGCTGCTACACCATGCCGGAGATTCCGGTCATCGACATGTTGCCCGGTACTCGCGAGCAAATCGTGGCTACATTGGTATAACTGCCGAACCCTACGATATGAGGATGGGCGCCCGAAAGGCGTCCATCTTTTTTTATTTCCTAACGAGCGGAATGTTCTAACGAGATGATACGCCCTGCTGATAAGTGTTCTTCTGCCGCGTGGTCATCCCCTCCTCCGCCTCCCCTTTCCAAGGGGAGGATACCGGTTTGCCTCTTCGCAACCCGTTGCTTCCTCGCTCCAGCTAAGCAGCAAGCCTGCAGCAGTAGAAAAAATACTCTGTTACTCTGTCTTTAAAAACAAGGGGAATACGCGCGGAGGTATGCTTCAAGCTCCTTGAACGATACCTTCAAGGGGCTTGAATGATACGTTCAAGGGCTTTGAAAGGCACCTTTTACTTTCTTGTTTGTAAGTTGTTGGAATTCAATAGCTTACACTCCGGGGGCAAATCCGGTAGTTGTAGAAGTTCTTTTTGCGTGTTTGTTTGCCTTTGTTTGACGTGTATTTAACCTGCTTCTGCTACAAGATAAAACCTCGGAGCATAGCTATCCTGCTGTTGGTCATCCCCTCCTCCGCCTCCCCTTTCCAAGGGGAGAATACCAGTTTGCCTCTTCGCAAACCGTTGCTTGCACTATCTCGCTAAGCAGCAAGCCCGCAACAGCTGAAAAAATACTCTGTTACTCTGTCTTTAAATCCAAGCAGCAAGCCCGCAGCAAACCGGCAGCGGCGGTTCTGGAGCCTGGCAGCCTACCTACGACTCGGTATTTTACAGGGTGAGATGATAAATAAATTTAAAAACCGACTGCCTGCAGCACCACTTCTGTAATCTTTTAGCTACCTTTGCATTGGTTTAATTTAAGGTTAAAAAGATGGATAAGAAGATTTACAAAAGGTTTGCCGGCATGGCGGCCGTGCTGGCTGCAGGCTTGCTCATAAGCGCAATGCCAGCCGAGAACGTGATGCAGAAAGACGGCGATACAACCATCGTGAACACCCAGCAACTGGGCAAGAACGTGAGAGGATACAGGGGAGCTACCCCGCTGAAGATATACATCCGCAAGAACAAAGTTGTCAAGGTGGAGCCACTGGCCAACCATGAGACGCCCAAATTCTTTGCCAAGGCCAAGACTCTTCTGGCCAAGTACGAGGGTGCGAGCACCAAGAAGGCTGCCAAGATGCAGGTCGATGGCGTAAGCGGAGCAACCTTTACGTCGAAAGCATTGAAGAAGAACATGGAGCTGGGGCTGCAATATTACAACGAGCATAAATAGACTCAACAAGGGGAATTGATTAAAATTCCCCTTTTTTTATTTGCTTCTTTCCCAACTTTAGCTTATTTTTGCCATTGTAACTTAAAGCCTTCCGACCATGAACAAATGGCAAAACACCCTCCTGCCGGCCCTGCTTCTCGTGAGCATAGGTACGCAGGCCCAAACGCAAAAGCCACGGCAATCCATTCTTCTTACCGACAGCATCACCACGCAACTGCTCACCGAGCGGGCTTCGGGCTCGGCAGCAGTAGTCACGGAGGAGCGCATGAATAAGGGTCTTGTTACCAACTCGCTGAGCGCACTGAGCGGTCAGGCGGCCGGCGTGAACATCTCCAACGGCGAAAACCGCATGGCCATGCTGAGCAGTGTGCGCGTGCGCGGCACCACATCGCTCACGGGCGGCAACGACCCTCTTGTCATCATCGACGGCGTTTACAGCGACCTGGCAACCCTGTCGACCATCTATCCGGCCGACATCGAGAGCTTCACCATCCTGAAAAACGCATCAGAAACGGCGCAGTACGGCTCGCGCGGCGCCTCGGGTGTTATCGAGGTGAAGACCAAGCAGGGCCACGGCGGACAGTTCCACATCGCCTACGACGGCAACGCAGGCTTCGAGTCGGTGTACAAGAACATTGAGATGCTGGACGCCGCAACGTACATCGCCACCGCCAAGGCACTCGGACAGGACTACAACGACGGCGGTTCGGCCACCGACTTCCGCAAGGCCATCACCCGCACGGGCTTCGTTCAGAACCACCACATCGCCTTCAGCGGCGGCTCGGAGAAGTCCAACTACCGCGCTTCTCTTGGCCTCATGGACCACAACACCGTTGTTGACAAGAAGCGATACCAAAACTTTGCGGCCAAACTCGACATCACCCAGCTCGCCTTCGACGACAAGCTGAAGGTTGACTTCGGCGTGTTTGGCTCGTCGCAGAAGAGCGACGACATCTTTGATGCGCAGGGGCTGTTCTACTCGGCGGCCACACAGAACCCCACCTTCGGGGCCGACGAGCGCCGCAAGAACGGCACCGCATCGCAGATAAACCCACCCCGCACGCTCTTGCTGGAGCGCAACGACACCCGTAACCAGAACTTCAACACCCACCTCAGGCTCACTCTCAGCCTGCTGCAGGACCTCAAGCTCATCATGACAGGTGCCTATTCGTTCAACTCAACGGAGAATGCACAGTTCTGTCCCACGTGGGTCTGGGCGCAGGGACAAGCCTATCGGGGCGAGCACAAGAGCGAAGACTGGCTCGGCAACGTATCTCTGAACTGGCAGCACACATGGGGCAGCCACCGCATAGAGGCCACTCTGATGGGCGAATACCAGCAAAACAAGCGCTCGGGGTTCTGGACTCTGGTCAAGGGATTTACCACTAACGACTTCGGATACAACAATCTGGGCGCGGCATCCATACGCCCTTTCGGCGGCACGGGCAGCAACTACGAGGCTCCGGCCTTGGCTTCGGTCATGGGGAGTGCCTCCTACACGCTGCTGGGTCGCTACTCGCTGGCCCTCACGCTGCGTGCCGACGGCTCGTCGATGGTGGGCCGTAACCACACCTGGGGCACCTTCCCGTCGGTCTCGGGCTACTGGGACATCCGTCAGGAGCCCTTCATGCGGCAGGCCAAAGCCGTGAGTCTGCTCAAGCTGCGCATGGGTTACGGCTCCTCGGGTAACCTGGGCGGCATCAGTTCTTATAACACGCTGAACACCGTTATGCCTGTAGGACTGGTGTCGCAGGGCGGCGCTCCCACCGTTACCATGGGCACTCTGCGCAACATGAACCCTGACCTGAGGTGGGAGACACGCAGCACCTTCAACATCGGAGCCGACCTCGGGCTCTTCCGCAACCGCGTTCTGCTCACGGCGGAATACTACTATTCCAAGACCACCAACATGCTCTACCAGTACGATGTGCCCGTACCAACCTTCGCCTACGACAAGTTGCTGGCCAACATAGGCTCCATGCAGAACAGCGGACTCGAAGTAGGCATCGGCCTGACCCCCATCTCCAAGAAGGACATGGAGCTCAACCTGAACGTGAACCTGTCGTGGCAGAAGAACAAACTGCTCTCACTAAGCGGCCAATACAACGGCTACCACATGTCGGCAGCTGCCATTACGAGCATCGGACAGCTAAATGGAGCGGGCTTCCACGGCGGCAACAGCAGCATTCTTTACCAGATAGTGGGCCAGCCCCTGGGCGTTTTCTACCTGCCGCACTGCACGGGCATCGTCGACAACGGCCACGGTCACAACAAGTATGAGATAGCCGACTTGGACGAGAACGGCGTCATCGACCTGAGCGACAACGGCGACCGGTACATTGCCGGGCAAGCTACGCCGAAGATGACGCTGGGCTCCAACATCAGCTTCCGCTACAAGGCGTTCGACATCTCGCTGCAGATGAACGGCGCGTTCGGCCACAAAATCTACAACGGAACCACCCTCTCGTACCTCAACATGTCGAGTTTTCCGGACTACAACGTCATGAAGGGCGCGCCCGAACGCAACATCGTAGACCAGAACGTGACCGATTACTGGCTGGAGAGCGGCAGCTATCTGAACCTTGACTACCTCACCCTGGGCTGGAATGTGCCCGTGCGCAGCAAGTACATCAGCGCACTGCGCCTCTCGTGCAGCATCAACAACCTGGCCACCATCACTGGTTACAGCGGCCTTACGCCCATGATAAACAGCTACATCGTGAACAGCACGCTCGGCATAGACGACAAGCGCTCCTATCCCATCTACCGTACTTACTCCGTCGGAGTGAGCATCTCCTTCTGAACCCCGCACCTTTCTAAATCACAACAGGATGAAAACACTGAGTTACCATTTGCTTACGGCGGCCTGCCTGCTGGCCGGTTTCACGCTCACGGGCTGCCTGGAAGAGTCGCCCAGAGACCAGATAGACCAGGAGAAGGCCTACGACACGGCCGAAAACCTATACATCAACGCCGTTGCCACACTATATAACCACATCGGCGGAGCGGCCGACAGCGAGGGCCTGCAGGGCACTTACCGAGGCGTTTACGACTATAACACCTTCTCGACCGATGAGGCCATCATCCCCATTCGTGGCGGCGACTGGTACGACGGAGGCTTCTGGGAGAACCTGTTCCTGCACCGCTGGACGCCTGCTGACGGCGCCCTGTACGACACCTGGAAGTATCTGTACAAGGTCATCGTGTTCTGCAACCAGTCCATCGCCACCATCCAGGCCCACAAGAGCCTGCTCACCGACGCCCAGCTAACGGCCTACACGGCCGAGGTACGTGCCCTGCGGGCCATGTTCTACTGGTACCTGATGGACATGTACGGCAACATCCCGCTCATTACCGACGACAAGACGCCCTTCAGCGAGGTGCGGCAGAGCCCGCGGGCCAATACCTTCAAGTTCATTGTAGACGAGCTGCAGGCCGTGGAACCTATTCTGCCGGCCGAGCACAGCAACCTGGAGGGCAACTCGTACGGCCGCATCACGCGCCCCGTGGTGCACTTCCTGCTGGCCAAACTGGCCCTGAATGCCGAGGTATATACCGACAACGACTGGACCGATGCCGTCCGTCCCAACGGCCGCAGCATCCTCCTGACCGTCGAAGGCCGCAAGCTCAACGCCTGGCAGGCGTGCATCCATTACTGCGACAAGCTATCGACCGACGGCTACCGGCTGGCCGACAGCTACGCCGAAAACTTCGCCGTGCACAACGAGAACTCCGTGGAAAACATCTTCACCATCCCTATGGACAAGACGCTCTACGCCAACCAGTTCCAGTACCTGTTCCGTAGCAGGCACTACAACCACGGCGGCGCCCTCGGCATGGCGGCCGAGAACGGCTCCTGCGCCACGCCTTCGACCGTGAGGGCAAACGCCTACGGCACCCCGCAGGAGGACAAACGCTACCGCCAGAACTACTGGTCCGACACGCTGAAGCTGAACGGCAGGGCCGTTACCCTTGACAACGGGCAGCCCCTTATCTACGTGCCGCTGGCCGTGGAGGTGAACCTCACCTACAGTCCTTACGTGAAAACGGCCGGCGCACGCATGGCTAAATACGAGACGGACACCAAAGCACACGCCGACGGAAAGCTGCAGGACAACGACATCGTGCTGTTTCGCTACGCCGACGTGCTGCTCATGAAGGCCGAAGCAAAGCTGCGCAACGGCCTCGACGGCAACGGGGAGCTGAACCAAGTGCGCCGCCGGGCGGGCATGCCGGCCGTCAAAGCCACCCTCGAAAGCATCCTGCACGAGCGCCTCATAGAGCTGGCATGGGAGGGATGGCGCCGCAACGACCTCGTCAGATATGGCCTCTACAGCCGCTCCTACGACCTCCGGCCGCAGCAGGACGGCGAAGCAGACGGCCACACGACGGTGTTCCCCATCCCTGCCGACGCCCTTTCGCTGAACCCCAACCTGCATCAGAACCCGCAATACAAATAAAGCTGTCTCCCCGGAGCTGTCCTTCAAGCCCCTTGAAGGTATGCTTCAAGCCCCTTGAACGTGCCCTTCAAGGGGCTTGAACGATAGCTTTTAAAACACAACTGATTATCAATGACTTACGCGACCTACAACTACGCCTTTCCCTCCGCACTCACCCGGCGGGCCGATAGCAGCGAACTCTTCCTCTCGGAGTACAGCGAGGTGGAGCGCAAACAGGGCAACTGCTTCTTCTGGGGGCGGCTCACGGAGCCCTTCGTCACCTCTCGCTGCCTGCTTGCACTTAGCAAGGTGGTGCGTTCCAACTTTACACTTACGGCGGCGCAGATAGCCGCCATGCGCGACCCTATTGTCACCGCAGGCAACGGCAAGCTGCGTTTCGAGGGTTTTTCGGGCTGCGCCGGCGTCTATGCCCGCGTGGACGTGCTGCCCCAGGGGCACGATGGCGAGTTTCCGGAGTGCGGCACCACCAACGTTGACTTCAACGACCAGATGCTCCGGGCGCTCAACCTCACGGGCCCGGGCCAGCCGCTCATGCTCTCCGTAGGTCCGCGCGAGGTAGGGCTCTACCATGCAGCGGGCCGGGTGAAGGAGCGCAAGGTGCCCCTTCCGGCTAAGTGGATAAAGGGCCTCACCACGGTTCAAATCTACCAGTCGGCCGCCGTCTGCGTCCACCGTTTTAACCGTTTGCAGGCGCTCCGGCTGTTCCGGTCGATACCCAAGGGCGACATCAAGGTCGACTATTACCTCACCCTGCGCGGCAGCCAGCCCGTGTTCACGCCCGTAAAGAGCCCTGCAGCCCTCTGCGTGGGCGGCTTGCACAGGCTCAGGTTGCTGGAGCAGCTGCTTCCCTACGCCCAGGCAATGCACGTGTTCGCCCATCCGGTGGGGCAGATAACGGTGTGGCAGCTCTACTTCAACGGTCTGCGGTTCAGCCTCTCGCTGTCTCGCGAGTGCTACAGGGGCTTCTCCGGCGAGGGCGCTGCACTCGCTTCGCTCACCGACGACGTACCTGCAGCGTGGATAGAGGCCCTGGACAACTACAGCTATGCGAACCAGCAGTTCAACCCCACGTTGTTTGCCATCGAGCAGCACATAGCCCCCGGCCTCGTTGGCAGTCTCTCCGCACGCCTCGCGGCGATGGGTCTGCTGGGCTTCGACCTCGACGACAACGCCTTCTTCTACCGCCGGCTGCCCTTCAAACTCAGCCGCATCATGAGCCTGAACCCGCGCCTGCAGAACGCCGAAAAGCTGATAGCAGAGGGGCGGGTGAGCATCGTCGAGCAGACTGCTGACCGTGTGGAAGCCCGCGTGCTGGGCTCATCGGGCACGCACCACACGGTCATCCTCGACCGCCATCAGGCCCGTTGCACCTGCCAATGGTCGCGTACAAATGAGGCCGAACGGGGCTATTGCAAGCATATATTGGCCGTTAAAAAACTTACAGGATGGCAAACGAACTCGTAAAACGTTACACCCGGCTGGCCAAGAGCTACAAGGACACGCCGCAGAACCGCGCCGGCGTGCTGCTGCCTTTTTGCCAGGAGCTGCGCCAGCTGCCGCCCGAAGAACTCCTGCCGCTGGTCGATGTGGCCGAAGAACTGCTCTATGTGACTGTAAAAACACGCTATGGCGAGAGCTGGGAGCCCTGCAGCAAAGACCGCCGGACATTCATTGAAGCCACCAAACTCTTCTTTTTAGACAGCCAGCATGCCAACCACAGCAGTCTCGGCCGCTTCGATTTCGACTTCCTACTCGAGCTTTTGGCCGTGCATTGTCCGCCTTGGTTCGACGCTGCCATTAACTTCCCGAACGGTACGCCGCTGTATTCGCTCGACTACTTCCAGTACATGAAGCTGCACGAAAGGGGCTATCTCAAGGAGATTAAGCCACAGGCAATAGCCATACTCGTGGCCGGTCTGACCGAAGTAAGGCAACAAGTAGAGTGGTCGGAATGGCAACCAAGCTACAGTTACGAACCCTTGTGGCAGGACGAACGCATCATGAAGGAGTACATCTGGTACCTGTTCGACTATCAGACACCGGCTCCCGAGACCGATAAAATGATTAAGGAATGGCTGAAAGGGGGCCGAATGAAGGAGGACATGAGCTTTGCCGCCTTCTTTGCACGCTGTGCCCAAGACGGGCGGATGAACCGCACACGACTCATCGGTGCCACCATCAACGGCTATCTGAAGAACTTCCCGGATGCGCAAAACGCATGGCTTACCGACATCCTGCAACGTCTCGAGCCCACTGCAGCAGAGCTTCTGCCCCTGCAGGACACGCTGCTCAAGGTACTGTCCACGCCCGGCATCAAGACCATCATGCCCCAGCTGAAGCTCCTCCGGCAAGCAGCTGGCGAGCCGGAGTTCCATGCCGAGGCCTTCATGAGTGCCACTTCGCCCCTGCTCTTCACGCTTCCGCAGAACGCGCAAACAGCCATCATGGGCATTTACGATGTGCTGGCAAAGGCTCGCCCCGCACTCCGGCCGGCGCTGTGTGCGGCCGCTGCCACGCTGCTTGCTACCCTCAAAGAGGCCGTACAGATACGGGCGGCACGGCTGATAGCCAAATACGGCGACAAGGATGATGCCGCCCTACAAGCCGAAATAAACACTTACGGCCCCGCGCTGCCGCCTGCCGTGCGCGAGGTTCTTGCCCCTTACATCACCCAACCCATAGCTCCCGCGACGTTGGTGCCGCCCTTCGAACCGCAGCAACCGCAGCCCGTGTGCACCGAGAGCAACCGACTGACGGGGCCGCAGACCAAAGACGACTTCATCTTCCTGTTCTCCCGACTGCCCAACATGGATGCGGCAGCCGATTTGTGGACGGCCGTAGATGCGGCCAACAGCTGGTTCCCGCAGTTGGAAAAGCAGGATTTGGAGCGGCTGGAGTCTGTCTTCAGGCAGGCGTTCGACTGCGTTAACGGCCAAGGCGAACCGTTCGAAAACGGGCTGGCAACCTTCGTTTTGGAGTACGGAAGGCTGCTGGAGCGCCGCTATAGGCCTGCCGTGCCCTCGCTGAAAGGCGTCATCGCAGGGCTCAAGAGCCTCGTCGGCGGGCGCTACACGCTCATGCAGCAGCCCTTTACGCCACTGCTGGGCCGGGCTACGCTGGCCGACAACACGCCCGGCAGCGCCATCAGCCTGCTGCTCCAGGGCATCATTGCCCGGCTGGAGCGCGGCCTCACGCTGCCCGTACTCTCCACCCCGACCCACCGCCCGTGCTATGTCAGTCCGCTGACGCTCATCGACAGGCTGGCCGAGTATCAGCAGTCCGGCTGCCAACCCTCGTCGCTCGACCTGCAACTGGCCATTAACCGTTGCGCCATGGAGCAGCGCGAGGAGGCCGCAACACATGCGAAGGAAGTGTTGCAGGGCGAATACCGCAACCTCATGTTGTTCCTTCTGGAAGCTGATACCAATCCTGCACCGCCCTTCAACCTGCAGGCCGCGTGGGTGGAAGCGGGCCTGGTGAAGGCTCCGCAGACGGAGTTTGCCGCCTTCAGCGGCTTCAAACTCAACCTCAAACCGCGCAAGTTCCTCACCGGAACGTACACCCTACCGGCCAATTACGAGGACAAACCGGCCCAAAAAGTCATCCGGCTGGACTGCGGGCGCACCTTTCTGCGCCAGCCGTTCGGGCCCAGGTTGTGGCAGGAATACCTCAACATGGAAGACTACTACCGTGTTTCCAACACCTACACCGAGGCCATGATGAGCCTCTTCCCTAACCGGCCGGAACAGCTCTTGGGGCAGATGATGAACGAGTACATGATGATGGACAGCCCTGCCAACGGCCACCGGCGCATCATCTGCACCGCCCTGGGCCAGCTGATGGAGTTCAGCTGCCCCCTGCGGGGCATGAGTCTGCTCTTCGTGGCGGCCTGCCTGGTGTGCGCCGATGCCCCCACCCGCGCCATTGCAGCCGAGCTTTGGGCACAGCGCACGGCACAAGATGCCATCGACAACGTGCAAACCGGCGCGTACTTGGCCGAGCTCCTGCGCCGCCACCTCTATCCGCTAAGCCGGCTGAACAAGCTGCTTGGCGAGGCAATGCTGCACCGCAGCACCCGCCACGACGCCCAGTTGCGCCGCCTGCTGGCACCTGCAGTGGACGAGGCAGCCCGCAACCGCGTAACGGGAGGCGTGCAGTTAAAGAAGATTTGGGATGGTTTAGCCCCCGCTTCGGAATAAAGAAACGGTGCCGAAGCCATGCAGCAGCGGTGTTGCAGCGCATCACCCGCCACCCAACACCCATCATCCGGGAACTTTCGACACCTGTCGCACAATCATTCGACACCTGTCACACCATCGTGCGACAAGTGTCGAAAGTTCCCGAACCATACCTACAAGTGCTTGGGCGGATAGAGGCTGTCCCACCAGGAGGCATTACCCTTGAGGTATTTCTGGAACCACGCGAAGATTGTATTTTGCCATTTGATGCGTTTGTTGTAGTCGAGAATGTGGTGATTCTGCCCGTCTACAACCACAAAAGCCGTGGGGCGGCCCAGCAACTTGAGCGCAGTGTACATCTGGATGCTCTCTCCGATGGGCACGTTAGTATCTGCATTGCCGTGCAGAAAGAGCAGAGGAGTGTGTATCTTGTCGGCATGGAAGAGCGGACTTTGGTCCACATAGAGCTCCCGGTCGGCCCAAGGATAGCTGCCGGCCATGGACACCTCGCTGTAACTATAGCCCCAGTAGCCCTCGCCCCAGTAGCTGGTGTGGTCGCTGATGCCGGCATGCGACACGGCTGCTGCAAACAAGTCGGTCTGCGTTTGCAGGTACTGGGTCATGAAACCGCCGTAAGATGCGCCGATGCAACCTATCTTCAGGCTGTCAATATATGAATGTTGGGCTGCAAACTTGCGTGTTCCCTCGATGATGTCGTCGGCCACTCCCTTGCCTGCCGTGTTGACATGGCGCGACGAGAACTCCTGGCCAAAGCCCACGGCACCGCTCGGGTTGATGACGTAAACTACGTATCCCTGGGCTGCGTAGAGGTGAGGAGGATAGTGACTCTCGAAACCGCGGCTCGTTGGTGAGCAGCCGCCGTAGTAGTAAACGATGAGGGGATACTTGCACGAGGCATCGAAACGGGGCGGCAGATAGTAGCGGCCGCTGATGGTATCGCCACGAGAGGCGGTGAAACTCCACTCCTGGCACGTTCCCAACTCAATGTTCTTGAGCAGTTGCTTGTTCAAGTCCTCCTGCAGAACCGACTTTCCGGTGCGCGTGTTCATGGTGTAGAGGCGGTACGAATTTGACACTCCCTCGCCGTACCAGGCCATCACGGGGGCGTCGTCGGCCAGCGACAGGCCGGCCACTTCATCCTCCGGCGTGTCTAACAGGGTTATTCTGCCGTTGGCGGGAGTGATGCGATAGAGGTGAATATAGTCGCGGTCGTAGGCCGTGAAGTAGATGTTGCCGTCGGCGCTGTTCCACTCGTAGTCTTTTATTCCGGGCTTGAAGTCGCGCGTCAGGGGGCGTGCGTTGCGGCCGTCAACATCAATCGTGTACAGCTGATAGTCGTACATGCTAGGTATGCGGCCATCGGGCACGTTCTTGCCGATGCCGCCCAGGCTTTCGGGCGAGCCCATCACGACGAGCTGCCGGCCGTTGGGCGAGAAGCGGGCGCCGGCTATGAAGCCGTCGTCAGTTATCACGGGCGTGGCCTGCATGGTTTCAAGGTCGAGCCGAAGGATGGAGAACAGCGTCGTTGGTCGCTGCGTAAGGCGGCTGCGGGAAGTCATGATGAGCAGGTAGCGGCCATCGTCCGAGATGTCAAGTAGCGACGTTCCGCGGTAGCCAAAGGTAAGAGGCTGGAGCAAACCCGACTGCAAATCGTAGCGATACAGTGCCGGGCGGTCGCGCCATCCGGGCTGGCGGTCGTCGGGACTAACCACCTCGTAGACGTCTTTCTGCTCCTTCGGGCCCTCGTTCTGCTGGGTGATGATGAGGTAATCCTCCGTTGGCGACACCGCTATCGAGCCCTTGGGCAGGCTTTCGGCCAGCACGGTCTCGGCGCCGGTAACGATGTCGGTCACCACGAGTCGGCCGTTGCGGTTGGCATAGTAGCGGTTGGTTGAGGGCATGAAGCTGATGTTCTCATCCGTTTCCCGCAGTGTACGGCGCGTCTGCAGGTCGGTAAGTCGCCAGCGCCAGGTGGTTTTTCCGCCCCGTTCCACGGTATAGTAGGCGGCTATGAGGTAGCGACCGTTGTGCGAAAGGCTCACCTGTCCCAGCCGGGTTCCATCGCAAAGGTCGGCCAAAGTGAGCAGTCGCGAGGGACTGCTGCCCACGTTGAGCGCGGCCTCAGCCGACGAGACGGAAACCGAGAGCGAGTCTGCGCGGCCCCGCTCGGTAAGGTATTTCAGCACAAAGGCATGTGTGGCGGGCTCCAGCTGCAGTTCTTCGGAGGGCTTGCTCTCGCGGTCGTCCACGTAGAGCACATAGTTTTTAAGTCCTCCAACCTTTACCTTGGCCTTGGCGAAGTTGGCGTTCGTTACGTTGAAGTACAGCAGATGGAGGGCGTAGTCGGCCTTGGCAGAAGGCGCCACGGCCCCGCTGAAGGCCCTTCCTTCGGCCGCCCGGCTGATGTCGACGGGCGTCTTGAGCAGCGTGGAGGCATCGAAACGCTTGCCTCCAAAGTCGATGCTGTCTACCATCACGGGCTTCTGCAGCACGTAGGGGCCGCTGTATCTGAACACGCTCACGGGCAATTCGCCCGCCAGAGCGAACCCGGCGGCCAGCACGGCGGCCGAGAGCAACAATGTTCTTTTCATCTTATCGGTCTGCTTGAAATAACGGGTCTTCGGGCATAACCATAACAGGCTTCTGCTCGTACTGCTTCAACATGGCCTCGGGTACAAACTCCTTGCTCACCACGAGGCGGAACATATAGTCGTTGAACCATTGGTTGGTCATCACGGCATAGCCGTTGACCCCCGCCGACGGGCCCCAACTGTTCTCCACTTTCCACTTGAGCGGCTGGCCGGAAGCATCCAAGTCTACGGCCGTAAGGGTCATGGCATGGGTGCTGCCGCTGTCGTAGGTGGCTATGCGCTGTGCCTTGTCCATGCCGAAGGTGGTGCCAAAGAGCGTGCCGTAGTCGTACATCTGCGAGTCCATGTAGCCGCGTTTGCGGTCGAACTGCTTGCCTACGTCGTACGAGCTGTACAGCTTCCGGCCGGCCTTGAGCGAGGAGATGGCCAGTCGGGCGATGTCTTCCATGGGCAGGTTGAGGTACTTCCAGTTGTGCCCATCGTAGGTATGGCGGTCGTACTCCACCTCAAACGTCTTGTAATAGGGCCGGCGCGGGTCGTTCATCACCATGATGAAAGAGCCGTTGAGCGGCCGGCCTACCGTCAGCTCGTAAAACTCGAGGGGCGTATATTTGCGCTCCGGCACAACGATGCGGCCGCTGCTGTCGCGGAAAGCGTAGCTGAACTCCTTGACGGGAGCACCCAGCGTGAGGCAGAGCAGGCGGTAGACGGTGCCCAGCATCTCGGTTTTGCGGGCCTGGACGGCCTGCTTCGGCTTGCCCGCAGCAACCATCGAGCGCAGCTCGAGGCCGTATTCGCGCAGCTTGGACGCCAGAACGCGCTGCATGCGACTGGTGTTCTCGCCCGAGAAAGTTTCGGGTTGGGCGCTCATGGGCACCAGTCCGTACTTCTCGGCCAGGTCGGCAACGCCGCAGAAGGTGCCTCCGTCGTTGATGGGATAGTGGAAGAAGAACTGCACGCGGGTATCGTCCATGGGCTTCTTGGCACAATCGATGACGCCCTGCAGCATGAGGTTGGCTTTTTCCAGCTGGTCGTAGAAGAACAGATAGCCCTGCGAGAACTCCACCGTCTGCTTGCCCTCGTGGCGCAGGGCGTAGTCGGCACGCAGCACGTTGAGCCCGGAGAACATCCAGCAACGCCCCGAACTCTTCTGGTTGTGGATGCTCTGGCGGGGCGTCTCGATGCTGAAGTGGGTGTCGAAGTCGCCCTGCACGGCGTGGTTACGAGCCAGGTCGTCGATGGAATTGGACGCGATGGCGTTGAAGAGAGCTTTGTCGGCAGCCGTCGTTTGCTGTGCGTTTTCAACCTGCCGGAGCATCTGCGGCGAGATGCCTCCGTCCTTAGTCTGGGCCTGCAAGCTGCCGGCAGCAGCCAGCATAACGGCCATGAGCAAGATTCTTGTATTCATTGTGTTGTGATTGATGTGTATTTCCGTTGGCACAAAGTTACGAAAAAAGGTTGAAAAACGCAAGAAACACGCATTAAATACGCCCGCAGCGCGAAACTTGGCGGCCTTCGGCGCGTGAGTCGAAGGGCTGGCATCGGCTCCCCGCAACCCATCACCCATCACCCAACACCCATCACCCGGGAACTTTTGACAAGTGTCGCACCATCGTTCGACAAGTGTCACACAATCGTGCGACACCTGTCGAAAGTTCCCGAAGCATGCCTTCGGCACCCGCGTAGGCGGCATCGGGAGAAGCCTCCCGCCGCGGGCTGTGGCGCCGATGCAGACAAGGGACTACCCAGACTACGAAAAGACAGCTGCAAGTGCAGGTCTGAAAAAACACTGCTTTCGCTTGTCAATCCATAGAAAAATCGTACCTTTGCAAGGTTATTCATTCCTATTCATCGTGGATAAAGAAAAAACAGAACTGCTAAGTCAAATAAGTTATCCGCAGGACTTGCGCAAGCTGAGCATTGACCAGCTGCCGCAGCTGTGCGAGGAGCTAAGACAACGGATAATAAACGAGGTTTCCGTCAATCCCGGACATTTCGCTTCGAGCCTCGGAGTGGTGGAAATCACGGTCGCCCTGCATTATGTCTACAACACGCCCGACGACCGGCTGGTGTGGGATGTGGGCCATCAGGCCTACGGACACAAGATGCTCACCGGCCGCCGCGAGTGCTTCTGCACCAACCGCAAGCTGCACGGCATCCGCCCCTTCCCCACTCCGCTGGAGAGCGAATACGACACCTTTACCTGCGGGCACGCGTCGAACTCCATCTCGGCCGCACTGGGCATGGCCGTTGCCGCCAAGAAGACGGGCAACGGCGGCAGGCATGTGGTGGCCGTGATAGGCGACGGCGCCATGAGCGGCGGACTGGCTTTTGAGGGGCTGAACAACGTATCTTCTACGCCCAACGACCTGCTCATCATCCTCAACGACAACGACATGAGCATTGACCGGGCCGTGGGCGGCATGGAACAGTACCTGCTCAACCTCGATACCAACGAGACTTACAACCGCCTGCGCTTCAGGGCGTCGCAGTGGCTGCATGCCAAGGGCTATCTGAACGACGACCGCCGCAAGGGCATCATCAGGCTCAACAATGCCATCAAGTCGGCCATCAGCCACCAGCAGAACATCTTCGAGGGCATGAACATACGCTACTTCGGACCGTTCGACGGGCACGACGTGAAGGAGATTGTGCGCAAGCTGCGCCAGCTCAAGGACATGAGAGGCCCCAAGCTGCTGCACCTGCACACCGTAAAAGGCAAGGGTTACGAGCCTGCGGAGAAAGCTGCCACCATCTGGCATGCACCGGGCAAGTTCGACCCTGCTACGGGCGAGCGCATCGTAAGCGATGCTGCTGACGAGCCGGCGAAGTTTCAGGACGTGTTCGGCCATACGCTCCTGGAGCTGGCGGAGCGTAATCCGCGCATCGTGGGCGTTACCCCCGCCATGCCCACAGGCTGCTCCATGAACATCATGATGAAGGCTATGCCCGACCGTACGTTCGACGTCGGCATTGCCGAAGGCCACGCCGTGACCTTCTCGGGCGGCATGGCAAAGGACGGACTGCAGCCCTTCTGCAACATCTACAGCTCGTTCGCACAGCGTGCCTACGACAATATCATCCACGACGTGGCCATACTCAACCTGCCCGTAGTGTTCTGTCTGGACCGCGCGGGGCTTGTGGGAGAGGACGGACCTACGCACCACGGCGCTTTCGACATGGCTGCCCTGCGGCCCATTCCCAACCTGACCATCGCCTCGCCCATGAACGAGCACGAGCTTCGCCGCCTCATGTACACGGCCCAACTGCCCAATAAGGGAGCCTTCGTGATACGCTATCCGCGCGGCCGGGGCGTGCTCAAGGACTGGCGCTGCCCGCTGGAGGCCGTCGAAGTGGGCACCGGACGGCTGCTGCACGAGGGGCATGATGTGGCCGTGCTGACCATCGGTCCCGTGGGAAACGACGTGGAACAGGCCATCCGGGAGATAGAAGCCGAGAACCCGGACGTATCCGTTGCCCATTACGACATGCGTTTCCTCAAGCCGCTCGACGGGCAGATACTGCGCCAGGTGGGCGAGAACTTCGACCGCATCGTTACGGTAGAAGACGGCGTGCGCACGGGAGGGTTCGGCTCGGCCGTGCTGGAATGGATGGCCGACCACGGCTACCGGCCGCGTATGGTGAGGATAGGACTGCCCGATAAGTTCGTAGAACACGGCACCGTAGACGAGCTTCGGCAGATTTGCCACACCGACCCGGGCTCCATCAAGCAAACCATCGCCGCACACATATTACAAAAAACATCTGCTCAAAAATGAAAATCATCATCACCGGCGCTTATGCCATAGGTACTCATCTGGCCCGACTGCTGTCGCGTAACAATGAGGACATCACCCTGATAGACGAGGACGAAGAGCGGCTCGCCAAGATAGGAAGCGACTACGACCTGCTCACCATGCAGGCTTCTCCGGACAGTGTGAAGGCTCTGCGCGAGGCAGGAGCGGCCAGCACCGACCTCTTCATCGCCGTAACTCCCAACCAGAGCCTCAACATCAACTGCTGTATCCTGGCCAAGAAGCTGGGCGCCAAGAAGACCGTTGCCAAGATAGACGAGGCCGAATACATAGAACCGGAGATACAGGAGTTCTTCAACGAGCTCGGCGTGAGCTCACTTATTTACCCCGAAGTGCTGGCAGCCAAGGATATCAACAACGGCCTGAAGATGTCGTGGGTGCGGCAACGCTGGGACGTGCACGACAGCTCGCTGGTGATGCTCGGCATCAAGCTGCGCGAGTCGTGCGAGGTTCTGAACGAGCCGCTCAAGAACCTCTGCGGCCCGCAAGACCCCTACCACGTGGTTGCCATCAAGCGGGGAGGCGAGACCATCATCCCCGGCGGCAACGACGAACTGAAGCTCTACGACCTCGCCTACTTCATGACAACCCGCCAATACATACCCTACATTCGCAAGATAGTGGGCAAGGAACACTATGTGGACGTAAAGAACGTAATGGTGATGGGCGGCGGCAACACGGCTGTGAGGGCAGTGAAAACGATGCCGGAGTACATGAGCGTGAAAATCATTGAGCAGGACGAGCAACGCTGCGAGGAGCTGAACATGCTGCTGCAGGATGACAGGGCGCTCGTTATTCATGGCGACGGGCGCGACATTCCGCTGCTCATTGAGGAGGGAATCAAGAACACGCAGGCCTTTGTGGCACTCACCGACAATGCCGAAACCAACATTCTGGCCTGCCTTACGGCCAAACGGCTGGGCGTGAGGAAGACCGTTGCCATGGTAGAAAACATCGACTACGTGTCCATGGCGGAAAGTCTGGACATCGGAACGATTATCAACAAGAAGGCCATTGCGGCCAGCCACATCTACCAGATGATGCTCGATGCCGACGTGATGAACGTGAGATTCCTCATGACAGCTAATGCCGACGTGGCCGAATTCATACCTAAAGAGGGCTCGAAAGTAACCCGCAAGCCCGTTAAAGACCTCGGATTGCCGGCCGGAATGACCATAGGAGGACTGGTGCGCAACAGCGAGGGCATGCTCGTTTCGGGCAACACGCAAATCCAAGCGGGCGACTCGGTCATGGTGTTCTGCCACAATTTGAACATGAAAAAAATAGAGAAGCTCTTTATATGATTAATCTCAAGATTGTTTATAAAATCTTAGGTTCCCTGCTCTTCATAGAGGCGGTACTGCTGATGGCATGCCTCGGCATGGCGCTTCATTACGGTGAGGACGACGTACCGGCATTTCTGATATCCACCGTCGTTACCTTATTCTTCGGTTTCTTTCTGCGTTTTCTCGGTCATAACGCAGAGAACACGCTCTCACGGCGCGACGCCTACCTCGTTGTAACACTGTCGTGGATCGTCTTCAGCCTCTTTGGAACGATGCCGTTCCTCATCGGCGGCTATCTTACCAGCTTCACCGACGCCTACTTCGAGACCATGTCGGGCTTCACGACTACCGGCGCCACCATCATCGACAACGTGGAGGCGCTGCCTCATGGCATCCTTTTCTGGCGCTCGCTCACGCAGTGGATAGGCGGACTGGGCATCGTTTTCTTCACCATAGCGTTGCTGCCGTCGATGGTGGGAGGCTCTACCAAGGTGTTTGCTGCAGAGGCCACAGGGCCCATACAGACCAAGCTGCATCCCCGCCTGTCAACTAATGCCAAGTGGATTTGGGCAGTTTACCTCGTTCTCTCCATCGCCTGCCTGGCCAGTTACATGCTCTTTGGCATGGATTGGTTCGAAGCAGTGAACTTCGCCATGAGCACCACGGCCACCGGAGGGTTCTCCATCTACAACAACAGCACCGAACACTTCCGCTCGGCAGGCATGGATTATGTCACCACATTCTTCTGTTTTGCTTCCGGAACCAACTTTACGCTGCTCTATTTCTCCGTGGCCAAGCTCAAGTTCAAGGAGCTGCTGCGCAACTCGGAGTTCCGTTTATACCTGCTGATTACGCTCTCCTGCACGCTGTTCATCATGCTTGAGCTCATTGCCCGCAATCATTACGACCTCGAGCACGCCTTCCGCAGCAGCATCTTCCAGGTAGTTTCGTTCCTCACCACAACCGGGCTGTTCAACGACAACGCCGCTCTGTGGCCGCATGTTACGTGGGTGGTGCTGGCGTTCTGCATGTTCATGGGGGCCTGCTCGGGCTCAACGAGCGGCGCCTTCAAATGTGTGAGGGGCGTGATGCTGCTCAAAATCATCAAGAACGAGTTCCGGCAGATACTCCACCCCAATGCAGTACTGCCGCTGAAGGTTGACGGCATGAACATTCCCAACCAGCAGCGGGTCACGCTGGTGGCCTTTCTGGCCACCTATCTCATCCTCTGCGTCATCGTCTCCTTTACCATGATAGCCACCGGAGTAGACAACACGAACGCCATCACCATCACCCTCAGCAGTCTTGGTAACGTGGGGCCGACGCTTGGAATAGAAATAGGACCGACCATGTCGTGGAGCGAACTGTCCGATGTTGCTACCTGGATGTGCTCGCTGATGATGCTCATGGGGCGTCTGGAGATTTTCACCGTGCTGGTTATCTTTACCCCGGCATTCTGGAAAGACAACTGATTAAAACCGTAAATACATATAAAGAAATGAAACCTTTAAAGTTTAAAGCTCTGCTCAAGCAGACCCTCTGGGGTGGCGACAAGATCATCCCGTTCAAGCATCTCAATGAGTCAATGGAGAACGTAGGCGAAAGCTGGGAGATTTCCGGCGTCAAGGATAGCGAGACCATCGTAGCCGACGGCGAGTTCGCAGGCCGCAGTCTCAACGCTGTTGTGGAGGAGCTGCAGGCCAGCCTCGTAGGTGAGGACAACTACAAGCGCTTTGGCAACGAGTTCCCTCTGCTCATCAAGTTCATCGATGCGCGGCAAGATCTCTCCATACAGGTGCACCCCACCGACGAGATTGCCCGCAAGCAGGGCAAGGAACGCGGCAAAACAGAGATGTGGTACATCATGGATTCGGCCCCTGATGCCAAGCTCTACAGCGGACTGAAGATGCAGCTAACGCCCCAGAAGTACAAGGAGATGGTTGAAAACGACACCATCTGCGACGCCCTGGCGCAGTATCCGGTCAAGGAGGGCGACGTGTTCTTCCTGCCCGCCGGCCGCATTCACGCCATCGGAACGGGCTGCTTCCTGGCCGAGATACAGCAAACCAGCGACGTTACCTACCGCATCTACGACTTCAAGCGCAAGGACAAGGACGGCAACTACCGCCAACTGCACACCAAGGAGGCCGCAGAGTGCATCAACTATAATGTAGAGCAAGACTACCGCACCGAGTATGTGCCCACCAAGAACCAGGGCGTTGCCTTGGTAAGCTGCCCCTACTTCAACACCGCCGTGTACGACTTGGACGAGCCGATGACGCTCGATTACAGCGAACTCGACAGCTTCGTCATCCTCATAGGCATGAAAGGAAGCGGCACCCTGACCGACAACGAGGGCAACACCCTGACCCTGCAGGCCGGCGAGTCGATACTGGTGCCGGCCACCACGCAAACGCTGAAGATAGAGGGAACCATCAAGTTCCTCGAAACCTACGTATAAGCAGCCAACGTGCTCCCGCCCTGCAGCGGGAGCATGGGCCGCCTGCGGCCGTCCCGCAGATTACCTACAACAAACCCGATACCCATGAACCAACCCGACACCACGCCCCTGTTAGAGGCCCGCAACCTCGGTTTCACTTACCCGAGGTCGCGCCACAAGGTCTTTGCCGACTTCAACCTAAAGCTCTCTCCTGGCCACATCTACGGCCTCTTGGGCGCCAACGGCACCGGCAAGTCTACCCTCCTGTATCTGCTCTCGGGCCTGCTTACGCCCCAGAAGGGCTGCGTAAGCTACGGCGGAACCGACGTCAGGCGCCGCCTGCCGGCTACTCTGGCCGACATTTTCATCGTTCCCGACGAGTTCGAGCTGCCCTCCGTCACGCTGCAACAGTACGTGCGGTCCAACAGCAAGTTCTATCCGCGCTTCAGCCAGGCCGACATGGAGGCCTACCTCCAGGTGTTCGGCATGACGGCCAACGAGAAACTGAACGCGCTCTCATTAGGTCAGCGCAAGAAGATATTCATGAGTTTCGCCATGGCTACGCACACCCGGGTGCTGCTGATGGACGAACCAACCAACGGACTCGACATTCCCGGCAAGGCTCAATTCCGCACTTTCCTCACCCGCGGACGCTCGGCAGAGAGCATCTTCGTGGTCTCCACCCATCAGGTTAAGGACATTGAGACCGTGCTGGACCATGTTATGGTGATTGACCAAACGGGCATCATAGCCGATGCCGACATGGCCGACATCTGCCCCAGCGGGCACATTGACCTCGAACAGTTCTACAACCAGACCCTTAAAACACAGGAGGACCGCCATGAGTAACCACCCATTTTTCAGCTTCCGGCGCTTTGCGGCCTACTTCAGCAAGCGCTTCATCGAGCAGTGGCGCACCAACGCCATCCGCTGCCTGCTGCTGTTTGCCGGCCTGCTCATTGTCATGATACTGATAGCTGTAACCACCTATCCCGACCTGTACTTGGAAAACGGAACCGTGTACGATGAAAGCGACCGTACGGAAGACCCCATACATATGACAGAATATGGAGTTTTCCTGCTCTCGCTCTTTGCCGTCGGCATTCTCATGGCATCGCAGTTGCTGCACGACGGGCGCCGTAAGCCCGCCCGCATTGCCATGCTCACTACGCCCGTTTCGCCCTTTGAGAACTGGCTCACGCGGTGGCTCATGCACATGCCCTTGCCCCTCGTGGCCTTTCTGGTTTGCTTTCATGCGGCCGATGCCATACGTGTAGCCGTCTTCGCCCCCATCTATCCGGAGCTGGGCATCAGCCTTTTCTGGCTCGGATCCGATGCGCTTACGGGAACCACGATTCCCTATATCGCGCTTGCCTACGCTTGTTGCACCACGTTCTACTTAGTTGGCGGCACCTTCTTCCCACGCCGCGCCGTGCTCGCAACATCCGTTGTAGCGCTCTTTGCGGGGCTTTACTTCGCACTCATCTTGATGACTTTCAGCTTCGATACAGTCAAGTCGCCATACAATGACTACTCTCCGCAGCTGGTGTTCATCCAAGTTTATCTATGGGCCACGGTGCTGCTGGGCTGGTGGCTGTCGTACCGGCGCTTCCGGGAACTGGAGGTCATAGACCGCATATAATAGGAGGAACACCGCATGAAGAAGACAACCATCATCGCACTCATCGTGCTCATCATCACGCCTTTTGTGCTCCTGCTCTCCAACAGCATGCGCACCAGGAAGCAAAGTAACGTTATCAACCTCACTTCCCGCCACCTGCAGCACCTGCAACCCGTAACAGATGTGGTGTTCAACAACGACAGCGCGTTGCTCGACAGTGCCGGTCTCCGTCTCGAGCTCGTTGTGTCAACACGCAGCGACAGCACTCTCTGCCGCGTCTCCTACCCCAAAGAGATGGTGCAAGTTACGCAGAAAGGCGGCCGGCTCACCATCGGTCTCTCGCCTGCAGGCCGCAAACTGCTACGCGAGGGGCATCGGTTCCTGGCCAATGCCGACCTCACCAAGATTGACCCTGATACCATCCTTAGCAACGATACGCTGCGAATATACCTGCAGGCCGACGCCCGCCTGCGCAGCGTAACGGGCAACACGGGCAACTGCATCAGGTTTAACACCGCCCGATTGCCGCAAATCAAGGTCAGTACAAGTTCCCCGCTGGAGTTCTGCTGCGGCTCGTCCATCGGTCGGCTCACTACCATTGGCTACCCCGATGTCGCCTTATTCGACTCGCGAGTGGAACAAATGGAGATGCACCTCCATACAGACGATGGTTACAGCACAACACCCTTACACGGCCAGCAATTCCACATTGGCACGCTCACGGTGAGCGGCAAGGGTGCCGTGGAAATCTATCAGCAGCAGAACATCGACCACATCATCGCCAATCCAAACGATACATCCGGCATTGGCCTCAACCTCCGGTTCCCCGACATCTACCATCGCTATCAATTGAAATAAAGCTGCAACGCCGCTACAGCCACCTCCCGAGGGGTTAAAACACCCCCGACGGAGGTGCTGAAAGCATGCTTCACGAACTTCCGACACTTGTCGCACGATCGTGTGACACTTGTCGAATAATCGTGCGACATGTGTCGAAAGTTCCTGCTTCTATCTTTCATGCCCTCCGTTGCAGGTAAAAAATTACTCTGTTACTCTGTCTTTCAACCACAGGGAATAAGCAGCAGGAAACGTGAAGCAATGGTTCCTCCCCTTAGAAAGGGGAGGTTAGGAGGGGATGATTTCCCTTGCAGCTTTGCTATTTGTTGCTATCATGTCATCCCCTCCTCCGCCTCCCCTTTCCAAGGAGAGGTTACCAGTTTGACTTCTTGCAAACTCTTTACTAATACGTAGCTGTTTTTAGCAAATGTGCAGCAGCGGTTCCTCCCCTTAGAAAGGGGAGGTTAGGAGGGGATGATTTCCCTTGCAGCTTTGCTATTTGTTGCTATCAGGTCATCCCCTCCTCCGCCTCTCCTTTCCAAGGGGAGGTTACCGGTTTGTCTTCTTGCTAATTGTTGCTGGTTTATTCCTGCTAACCGGCAAGCCCGTTGCAGGTAAAAAAATACTCTGTTACTCTGTCTTTAAACCATAAGGAATAAGCAACAGGAAAGGAGGAGCTTGTTAGCGGCTTGCCTAGTGGTAATCAGCTGGCTGTAAGGTGCTGGCCGCAGGCTGCGCCAACTTGTCCAAGAAGTCGCGTACGTCGGCCTGAATGTGGCGGAAAGCATCGGAGAACTGGTAGGCTGTATTCTTCTTCAGAACCGACGTTATGTCGTCTATGCTGTGCGAATAGCTCGAGAGTTCGTTGCGCCGTTGGGTGCTGTGCAAGCTCTGCTGACTTATCTCCGTTTGCCGTTCGCGCACCAGCTGGTCGCACACTTTATCGAGCATGGGCAGCACAACCTTATCGAACAGGTGGTGGCCCTGTATATATAAATAGGTGTTATCGGCCGTTACGCCAAGCTGCCTGAGCTGTTCCTTGGTCTGCTGGTAGCTTTCGCGCGCGTTTGGATTGAGGCGTTTGAGCTGTTCGACCTTAACACCTACCTTGCGGCGGAGGCGTGCCAGCAGCTCCGGTGCATGCCGCAGGCTGAAGTTACCGAGCTCAACCACCCGGCTGAAATCGGTTATCGTAAAGTCTTTATACTTGGGTGTGCGGTAGTACCAGATGTTCCAGACGAAGAGAGGGAACACCGCCTGCGAGTACTGACGCAAGAACTCGGCCATGTCAAAGATGTCATGGTCGTTGAGGGTAACGGCCACGCAGACGTCGTGAAGCGACGGTGCGTAGCACTGCAGGTTCTCTATGGCGTAGGCGTAGGTGTGGAACACGTAGGGATTATGGGTTACCAGCTGCGACGTTTGGGTGGCTCCCTGTATCAGATAGTCGTAGTCGGCATCCACGCAGGCTATGAGGTTCTCGCCCATCTTGCCCGAGAGCAGGTTCATGAGCACTGCTTTCTTGCCGCGTTCCAGATGGGGCGAGCGCGTGGGGAGCATGACCTGGAAGTACAGCTTGTCGGTTTCAAGCGGGCTGAGCACCGTCCGCCAGAAGAACACATCGTCGTAGCTTTCCACATAAGCCGTAATCTTGCGGCGCGCGTTCTTGGAGTTCAGGCGGTTGGCCGCCTCGAGGTAACGTGACGAGAGGTTCTCTTTCAGTCGTCTGCTCATGGCTGGTCGGTTATGTCGGAGACTTCGGTCACCTTGTCCATCCAGCCGTTCATGATGACTGCCGGGCTGTGGGTGGTGAGTATAATCTGCACGTTGGGGTTGAGTTTGAGTATGAGGTCGATGAGTTGTTGCTGCCATTCCACGTGCAGACTCACCTCGGGCTCGTCCATGAAGAGCACGTAGTTGCCGTTGTCTTCAACGAGAACGGTGAGCAGAATGGCCAGTATCTGCTTCTCGCCGCTGGAGAGCTGGTAGGGTACCAGTGTCTCCCCAATCTGCGAAAAGCGGATTTCGTTCTCGGTGCGGATAATCTTCTTGCCCGTGTCGGCAAAGAGATTGTCTATCATATCCTGAAATATCTTCTTCGGTTCCGATACCTGCTGGGCCTTTTCAGCTGCATCGGCGCCGCCCGACTGGAGCACTTCGATGATGCGGTTGCCGATGTTCACCTGGTAGTCCAGATACTTGCGCTGCAGCTGGAAGAGCTGCCAGTCGAGCTCGGTAACGAGGCTCAAGTCCATTTTCGTTATGGCTTCGGCGTTCATGAGCGGGCGGTCGAAGGAGCGGATGATGTCGTATTTAATCCATTTAGCATCCGACGGAACCACCTTCAGGCGCACTCCCTTGAGCATGTGGCTGGGGAATTCGCCTCCTGCCGACAAGCCTTTGACCACCTTGTTCAGGATAGTGCTCTTGCCGACTCCGTTCACTCCGCTCAATATATTTACCTTGCGGTCAAGGTTCCACACAACATGTTTCACCCCGCTCCACAGCGAGTCGATTTCTATTTGTTCGATATAATCCGCATATTTCTGCATAACAGTAGGTCTGAGTTATATCGCAAAAATAGCAAAAAACTTTCATCTCCGCCCTCTCCTGTCTCATCTTTTTCGTAACTTTGCCGTTGTTTTAACTTATATAAGGTAAAAAATGGATAACAAGAGACCGCTGCAGGCACACTTGAGTCTGCTGGCCGCACAGGTTTGTTGGGGCTTGATGTCGCCCATAGGCAAGGATGCAATGAGCCGCGGACTATCAGGATTGGACATGGTAACGTTCCGCGTGGCCGGCGCTGCCATCCTTTTCTGGCTCTCCTCGCTTGTGGCAAAGGGCGAGCACGTGCCCACCAAGGATGTTCTCAAGCTGGGTGCGGCCGCCCTCTTCGGCGTTACGCTCAACCAGTGCATGTTCACCATCGGCCTGAGTTTTACCTCCCCGATTAATGCCAGCATAGCTACCACCTCCATGCCCATATTCGCCATGCTGCTCTCTTTCCTCATTCTGCGCGAGCCCCTCTCGCTGCTGAAGGTGAGCGGAGTGGCCATCGGCTGCAGCGGAGCCGTCATCCTGATACTTACCAGCATATCGGCAGGCAGCTCGAAGGTGGGCGACATCCGGGGCGACCTGCTCTGCATGGCGGCCCAACTGTCGTTTGCACTCTACCTGTCGCTGTTCAGCAAGTTCGTAAAACGGTACTCCGCCATCACCGTTAACAAGTGGATGTTCACCTGGGCCACGCTCTACGTGCTGCCGTTCTCGTCGGGTAACCTTGCCGGTATCAGCTGGCAGGCCATTCCCTTCAGCGTATGGATGGAGACGGTGTACGTTGTTGTGATGGGTACTTTTGTGAGTTACCTGCTCATGATGTTTGCCCAGCAGACGCTGCGGCCCACCGTCGTGAGCATTTACAATTACGTGCAGCCCATCGTGGCCGTAACAGCAAGCGTGCTGACGGGGCTCGGCGTGTTCAAGCCTGCACAGGGGCTGGCCATCATCCTGGTGTTCAGCGGCGTGTGGATGGTTACGAAATCGAAGAGCCGCAGGGATGTGGAACAATCTGCCTCGGGTGCTGCAGAAAAGCCGCAGCACTGATGCCGAAACGCCGAAAAAAACCTCCGCCGGCGGCATATACCACAATCATGGTATGCGAAATGGCACAATCGTGCTATTCCACGTCCGTATTTTTAGCCTTACCTTTGCAGTGTGAAATATCAATAAATGTATGAACGCCGCCTGCCGACCTCTCATCAGGGCCCCCGGCAGGCCAAAAACAAAGGTAAAATTATGAGTAACAAGAAACTTCACTTCGAGACATTACAGGTTCATGTAGGACAAGAGCAGGCCGACCCGGCCACCGATTCGCGCGCCGTGCCCATCTACCAGACCACTTCCTACGTGTTCCACAACTCCCGGCATGCGGCCGACCGCTTTGCCCTGAAGGACGCCGGAAACGTTTACGGACGGCTTACCAACAGCACGCAGGGCATTTTCGAGGAGCGCGTATCGGCTCTCGAAGGGGGCGTAGGCGGACTGGCGCTGGCCTCGGGTGCCGCTGCCGTGACCTACGCCATTACCAACATAGCCTTTGCCGGCGACCATGTGGTGGCCAGCAAGAGCATATACGGAGGCACGTACAACCTGCTGCTGCACACGCTGAGCCGCTATGGCATCAGCTCGACCTTCGTTAATCCCGACGATTACGACGAGCTGGAAGCCGCCATCAGGCCCAACACAAAGCTGGTGTACATAGAGACTTTGGGCAATCCTAACTCCAACATATCCGACATTGAGCGCACTGCAGCGATTGCTCACCGCCATGGAATACCCTTGGTGATTGACAACACCTTCGGCACTCCTTACCTCATACGGCCCATAGAGCACGGAGCCGACGTAGTGGTGCACTCTGCCACCAAGTTCATTGGTGGCCACGGAAGCACGCTGGGCGGCGTTATTGTTGACGGGGGAACCTTCGACTGGGCCCGGAACGACAAGTTCCCGGGCTTTACGGAGCCCGACCCATCGTACCACGGGCTCAAGTTCGGCGACCTGCCTGCTCCCTTCGTGACCCGTATCCGCACGCTGTTGCTGCGCGACGAGGGCGCCACCATCTCCCCCTTCAACGCCTGGATACTGCTGCAGGGGCTCGAAACGCTCTCGCTGCGCGTGGAACGCCAGGTCTTTAACACGCTCAAGGTACTGGACTACCTGCAGCAACAGCCGCAGGTGAAGAAAATCAACCACCCCGCCCTACCGGGCCATCCGAACCACAATCTCTATGAGCGGTACTTCCCCAACGGGGCCGGCAGCATCTTCACTTTCGAGATTGACGGCAGCCAGCAGAAGGCTTTTGACTTCATAGACCATCTCAGCATCTTCTCTCTGTTGGCCAATGTGGCCGACGTGAAGTCGCTCGTCATCCACCCGCTCTCCACAACCCACTCCGAACTCAGCCCCCTGGAGGCAGCCGATCAGGGCATTACGCCCAGCACCATCAGGCTGAGCATAGGCACGGAACATTACGAAGACATCATTAACGACCTGGATCAGGCTTTTGAAGCAGTGAAAGGCGAAAAGTAAAAGCAATATGACAAAGATAGCAAAACAGATTACCGACCTCATCGGCCATACGCCGCTGGTCGAAATAGGCAGATTTTCGGCTGCCCAGGGGCTCAAGACCCCGCTCATCGCCAAGGTTGAATCATTCAATCCCGGCGGCAGTGTAAAAGACAGGATAGGCCTGGCCATGATAGAGGATGCCGAGCAGAAAGGCCTCCTCAAGCCCGGAGCAACCATCATAGAGCCCACCAGCGGCAACACCGGTGTGGGCCTGGCGCTGGCTGCGGCGGTAAAAGGCTACAAGCTGATACTCACCATGCCCGAGACCATGAGCGTGGAGCGCCGCAGCTTAGTCAAGGCTTACGGCGCCCAGGTAAAGCTCACCAGCGGCAAGGACGGCATGCCCGGAGCCATCAGGGTGGCCGAGGAGCTGCGCGACAGCATTCCCGGAGCGGTGATACTGGGCCAGTTCGTGAACCCCGCCAACCCGCAGAAGCACTACGACACCACGGGAGTGGAGATTTGGGACGACACCGACGGGCAGGTAGACATCTTCGTGGCAGGCGTTGGAACGGGCGGAACAGTGAGCGGCATAGGCAAAAGACTGAAGGAAAAGAACCCCAACGTGCAGATTGTGGCCGTAGAACCCAAGAGCTCGGCCGTGCTGAACAACCAGCCCGCAGGCCCCCACAAGATACAGGGAATAGGTGCAGGCTTCGTGCCCCAGACCTACAACGCCGGCGTAATAGACGAGGTGTTCGACGTTGAGAACGACGATGCAATCCGCACGGGGCGCGAACTCGCACGGCTCGACGGCCTGCTCGTAGGCATCTCATCGGGTGCAGCAGCCTACGCCGCAGCGCAGATTGCCAAGCGTCCGGGCAACGAAGAGAAGAAGATAGTGGTGCTTCTGCCCGACACGGGCGAACGCTATCTGAGCACTGTTCTTTACGCTTTCGAGGACTATCCGCTCTAAGCAGCCGGCCAGCCCGGCACGGGAAACATCAGGATAGCACCGCCGCCACGACACGACAGGATGGCGGCAGGAAAACGCACAATGGTCGGCCAAGTGGTCGGCCATTGTCTGTTTATCAGCTTTTTTGCGTATCTTTGCAGCATGAACATCCGAAACGCCAAACCCGACGAGGCGCGGCAGATAGCCCGCCTCATCATGACAGCCATGAACTACGACTGCTGCCGCTACTTCACGGGCCCCGACCACACGCTGCAGGAGTTTGAAGACATGATGGCGCAGCTCGTTGCCGGCGACTGCAGCCAGTACAGTTACCGCAACACCCTTGTTGCAACAGACGCCGCGGGCCAGGTGGCCGGCATCAGCGTAAGCTACGACGGGGCCCGCTTGCACAGCCTGCGCAGGGCCTTCGCAGAGGCTGCACGCGAGGCCTTTGGCCGCGACTTCTCGGCTATGGACGATGAGACGCAGGCCGGCGAACTGTACATCGACAGCCTGGCCGTGCGCCCCGAGTGCCGCCGCCGGGGCGTGGCAACGGCGCTGCTGCGGGCAACCATAGCCAAAGCCCGCCGCCTGCAGCTGCCGGCAGTGGGCCTGCTGGTTGACCAGGGCAACCCTGCAGCCGAGCGGCTGTACTGCAGCGTGGGCTTCGGTTACGCCAACGACGCCGCCTGGGGCGGCCATCCCATGCGCCATCTGGTCATCAATTTAGTGGACGGAAAACACATCTAAAACTTCCCCTTTTATGTTTCCGAAAAGGCGGAAACAACAACCCCAAAAGTAAAAGGTGTCTTTCAAGCTCCTTGAACGATACCTTTTAGCCCTTTGAAGATGCCTTTCAAGAGGCTTGAAAGGCATCTTTTACTTTCTCACTTGTAAGTTATTGAATTTCAATAATATGCAAATGGGGACTAAAAAGGGATATTTTTGAAGACTTAATACTCTGTTACTCTGTCTTTAAAAATAAGAGGCCAACGCGCAGAGAAGATGCAACAGCGGTCCCTCCCCTTAGAAAGGGGAGGTTAGGAGGGGATGATGTTGCAAGCAGCAAGCTGCTAATTCACAATTCATAATTCACAATTCATACTTAAAGAGGGGATGATTGCAGCAAGAAAGTGGCAAGATGTTGCTATTTATTCATCCCCTCCTCCGCCTCCCCTTTCCAAGGGGAGGATACCAGTTTGCCTTTTCGCAACCCGCTGCTTGCCCGTTTCTGTTAAACAGCGAACAACAAGCAGTAGAAAAAATACTCTGTTATTCTGTCTTTAAAAATAAGAGGCCAACGCGTAGCAAACCTACAGCAGCAAAAAAATTACGCTGTTACTCTGTCTTTAAAAGATAGCTCTTTGTAACCCGCTTGATATCAACGGGTTACAAAGAGCATAAAAATTGTGTCCGAAAAGGGCTTAAAGCGGCGTGGCGAAGATGAACGTACGCATGACCCAATAGCAGAGGATGCCGGCTACGTAGCCCACAAAAGCTATCCAGCTTACGTGCTTCATGTACCAGCCAAAGGTTATCTTCTCCAGCCCCATGACCACAACGCCGGCGGCGGAGCCTATGATGAGCATGCTCCCACCTACTCCGGCACAGTATGCCAGCAGCTGCCAGAAGATGCCGTCTACGGCCATATCGCCCGTTGCTGCCAAGGGGTACATGCCCATGCAGCCTGCAACCAGCGGCACGTTATCCACGATGCTGGACAGCACTCCTATGATGCCGGTCACTGCGTAGTGGTTGCCATTGAAGGCGGTGTTGAGCCCCTGGCCCAGCATAGTCAGCACTCCGACCTCCTCGAGACAGGCAACAGCCATCAAGATGCCGAGGAAGAAGAGGATGGTAGACATGTCGATGCGGCTCAGCAGACTGGTAACGCGCTTCTGGGTGCCCTCATGGTCGCCGGTTCGGTGCAGCCTGCGGTAGAAGATTTCGGTAACTGTCCACAGCATGCCCAGCACGAACAGGATGCCCACAAAGGGCGGCAGATTGGTCAGGGCCTTGAATACGGGCACGAACATGAGGCCGCCCACGCCCAATACAAAGATGACCTTGCGCTGCCGACTCGAGAAATCAAGCACCTCGTAGTCGGACTTCATGCCCACTTCATTTTCCGTTTCGAGCTTGCCTTTTAGTCCGTACTGCAGTATAAAGGCTGGTATAACCATGGAAACTACGGAGGGCACCAGCATCTCCGATATCACCCCAAGGGCCGTAATGACGCCCTTGTTCCAGAGCATGATGGTGGTCACGTCGCCTATAGGCGAGAAGGCACCGCCCGAATTGGCTGCAATGATGACCAGGGAGGCGTAGATGATGCGGTCGTGATGGTCGGAAACGAGCTTGCGGAGTATCATAATCATCACGATGCTGGTGGTGAGGTTGTCGAGAATAGCACTCAGGAAGAACGTGATAAAGGCTATGCGCCACAGCAAGGCGCGCTTACTGCGGGTCTGCATCACGCCGCGCACCCAGTTGAAGCCGCCGTTCTGGTCAACTATCTCCACAATGGTCATGGCGCCCATGAGGAAGAACAGCGTGGTAGAGGTGCTGCCGAGGTGCTCCTCTATGTGGCGGCCCACCTCGTTAATCAGTTCCTGTCCGCTCAGCCCGGCTATGTAACTGCCCGGCGAGAGCATGAAAAGCGTCCAGCAGCAAACAAACATCAGCAGTGCGACAGCTGCCTTGTTTACCTTCGTTACACTCTCAAGGGCAATGAACAAATAGCCCACGCAGAACGCAACAATAATCGCAATGGTTAAAGAACTCATGTTGTTAAGATTGATATAATATTTTTCACATGGCTGCAAAGATAACAATTTTCTCAAAAATATCATGTACCCAAAAGTGAAATATCAATTATTTTAGTATCTTTGCAATATGAACCCACAAGACACGAGCAACATTCTGCTGAGCGAAAACATCATCATTGCCGATGCCGACTACATCGACCGGGTGGCTTTCAACCTGACAGTAAACTTCGAGCGGATGCTCAACAGGCGCATCAGGCCGGCCGACTTGAGCCAGTGGGCCGTGTGCGTGGCGCTGGACGGAGGCCTCCGCCAGGGCGACAACCACACGCAGGTGGCCCTCATACACGACAAGGCAAGCACGCGCATGGAGAACTTCCGCCCCGCCGACTACGCCGGGGAGCTGAGTGCCAAGGCCTTCAGAGACGCCCGGCTGGGCGAGTTCACGGTTAACGCCTATGCCGTAGAGGAGCTTGTGAGCAAGGAAGAAATGATGCTCGACATGCTGCAGACGGTGCTCGGTCACGACGAGGTGAAGCGCGTCATGGTAATTCCTAACGCCGAGGAGGGCGAGAGCTACGACCTTATCCGCTCGGCCCTGCGCGACGTGAGCGACGAGAAGCGCGTCACGCTCTTCGCCATGCAGCCCATGCCCGGCGGCAATTTCCGCCAGGAGATATTAGGCTATTCGCTCCTGAACGCACTGGGCATCAGCGCCGGTGAAATCAATCAGTAAGACAACAACCAACCTTTTTCCACACATAACAATTCAAGAGAAATGAGCAAAGTATTAATGATAGGTGCCGGAGGCGTAGCTACGGTAGCGGCATTCAAGATAGTTCAGAATGCCGATGTATTCACTCAGTTCATGATAGCCAGCCATCACAAGGAGAAATGTGACCGCCTGGTGGAGGCCATCCATGCCAAGGGCTACGACTACAGCATACAGACCGCCGAAGTGGATGCCGACAGCGTGGAGCAGCTAAAGGCTCTCTTAGGGAGCTACAAGCCCGAACTGGTCATCAATCTGGCCCTGCCCTACCAGGACCTTACCATCATGGAAGCCTGCCTGGCCTGCGGATGCAACTATCTGGACACGGCCAACTACGAGCCCAAGGACGAAGCCCACTTCGAATACAGCTGGCAGTGGGCCTACAAGGAACGCTTCGAACAGGCCGGCCTTACGGCCATTCTGGGCTGCGGGTTCGACCCAGGCGTGAGCGGAATCTATACCGCCTACGCAGCCAAACATCACTTTGACGAGATTCACTACCTTGACATTGTCGACTGTAATGCCGGCAATCACCACAAGGCTTTTGCCACTAACTTCAATCCGGAGATAAACATAAGGGAGATAACCCAGAAAGGTCTCTATTACGAAGACGGCAAATGGATAGAAACGGAGCCGCTGGCAGTGCACAAGGACCTTACCTATCCCAACATCGGACCACGCGACTCGTACCTCATGCACCATGAAGAACTGGAGTCGCTCGTGAAGAACTACCCCACCATCAGGCGTGCCCGCTTCTGGATGACGTTCGGTCAAGAGTACCTGACGCATCTCCGCGTCATCCAAGACCTGGGCATGTCGCGCATTGACAACGTGGAGTATGAGGCTCCGCTGGCCGATGGAACAGGCCGAAAGGTGAAGGTGAACATCGTTCCGCTGCAGTTCCTCAAGGCCGTGTTGCCCAATCCGCAGGACCTGGGCGAGAACTACGAGGGCGAAACCTCTATCGGTTGCCGCATCCGGGGCATAAAAGACGGCAGGGAACACACCTACTACGTGTACAACAACTGCAAGCACCAGGAGGCCTACAAGGAAACAGGCATGCAGGGAGTGAGCTACACCACGGGCGTTCCGGCTATGATTGGAGCCATGATGTTCTTAAAAGGACTGTGGCGAAAGCCGGGCGTCTGGAACGTTGAAGACTTTGACCCGGACCCGTTCATGGAGCAACTCAACAAGCAGGGGCTGCCCTGGCACGAGGTGTTCGACGGCGACCTGGAGCTTTAGTCATGACCATACGCACTGCAAACGACCAATAAACAAGAAGAAAATAACCAATAACAGCAATTTGAAATGGCAAAAGAAAAAGACGAACAGACCGAAAACATGCAGGAGGGAAAGCTCAAGGCACTGCAAGCGGCCATGTCTAAAATAGAGAAAGACTTCGGTAAAGGCGCCATCATGAGGATGGGTGACGAGAAGGTAGAGAACGTAGAAGTAATCCCGACGGGCAGCATCGGGCTGGACGCTGCACTCGGCGTAGGCGGCTACCCACGCGGAAGAATCATCGAAATCTTCGGCCCCGAGTCGTCAGGTAAAACCACTCTGGCCATCCACGCCATAGCCGAGGCGCAGAAACTGGGCGGCATCGCGGCCTTCATTGACGCCGAGCACGCCTTCGACCGCTTCTATGCGGCCAAGCTGGGCGTAGACGTCGACAACCTCTGGATTGCCCAGCCGGACAACGGCGAGCAAGCTCTGCAGATAGCGGACGAGCTCATTCGCTCCAGCGCCGTGGACATACTGGTGATTGACTCCGTAGCTGCACTCACGCCGAAGGCCGAAATCGAGGGCGACATGGGTGAGAACAAGGTGGGCCTCCAGGCTCGACTGATGAGCCAGGCACTGCGCAAACTCACCGCCACCATTGCCAAGACAAACACCACCTGCATATTCATTAACCAGCTGCGCGAGAAGATTGGCCAGATGTTCGGTAACCCCGAGACCACTACGGGCGGCAATGCACTGAAGTTCTATGCCTCCGTGCGCCTCGACATACGCAAGAGTACAGCCATCAAAGACGGCGATGCCGTGCTGGGAAACATCACCCGCGTGAAGGTTGTTAAGAACAAGGTGGCTCCTCCCTTCCGCCGGGCAGAGTTCGAGATACTCTTCGGCGAGGGCATCAGTAAGATAGGTGAGATAGTTGACTTGGGCGTAGAGTACGGCATAGTGAAGAAGAGTGGCAGCTGGTTCAGCTACAACAACGCCAAGCTGGCACAGGGTCGCGACGCTACCAAGGCACTGTTAAAGGACAATCCCGAACTGTGCGAGGAGCTGGAAGGCCTCATCAAGCAGGCCATAGCCGACAAGAGAGACTGACCGAAGCACAGCTAAAAGAACAATCCGGCCCTGCAACCATTGGCTTGCAGGGCCGGATTGTTTGTGTTACAGCCGGCAGGAAACGGCACTGCCGGCTATCAGCAGCTGCGCTTAAAGCCCCGGGCCTTGAGCAGGGCGGCTGCATCGGGAGCCTTGAGGCCGGTGAAATCGGAGAAGACAGACATCAGGTCGCGCGTGTTGCCACGGCTTAGCACCTTGGCGCGGAAGGCATCTCCCACCGTGCGTGTCAGCGGTCCGTGGGCTGCAAAGTAACCGGCAACGTTTACGGCCAGCACCTCACTCCACAGGTAACTGTAGTAGCCGGCCGCATAGCCGCCGCCCCACACGTGGTTGAAGTACGACGTGGAGTAGCGCGGAGGTATCTGGCTGTCGAGCAGCCCGACGGCCTTGAGCGCCGAGGTCTCGAAGTCGAGCGCCTTGTCGGCCGCAGGTATCTCCGACGAAGACAGGCAATGCCAGGCCAGGTCAACGCAAGTGGCGGCCAGGTTCTCGCCAAGGGCGTAGGCGGAGTGGAAGTTCAGCGAGCCCAGCATCTTGCTCTTGAGCTCCTCGGGCATGGCTTCGCCGGTCTTGTAATGGCGGGCATAGTGGTTGAACACCTCGGGGATGCTGGCAAACGACTCGTTGAACTGCGACGGGAGCTCAACGAAATCGCGCGCAACGGCCGTTCCGCTGAGCGTGTTATAGTTGCAGTCGGAGAGCATACCGTGCAGAGCATGGCCGAATTCGTGGAACATCGTCTGCGCTTCATCCCACGTCAGGAGCGTTGGCTGGCCATCAGGAGCCTTGGCAAAGTTGCACACATTATATATAATAGGCAGCTGACCGCGATGGCGGCTCTGCTTCTGGAACGAGCTCATCCACGCTCCGCCGCGCTTGGTAGGACGCCGGAAGTAGTCGCAGTAGAACAGGGCGAGCTGCCGGCCGTCGGCATCGAGCACGTCGAAAACCTTCATGTCGGGATGATAGGTAGGCAGGTCGTGCCGCTCGCTGAAGGTGAGTCCGTACACCCGATGGGCTGCATAGAACACGCCGTTTACAAGAACGGAGTCGATGTTGAAATAAGGCTTCACCTCGTCTTCGCTGAAGTTGAACTGCTCGCGCTTCATCCTGGCCGAGTAATAGAGGCGGTCGTAGGGCTGCAGCTTGAAGTCCGGGCCCTCTGTTTGGCGCGCGTAGGCCTCTATGGCGGCCGTTTCGGCATCGGCCTTGGGCTTGTATGCGCTGATGAGCTGGCGCAGGAAAGCGTACACGTTGTCCGTATTCTTGGCCATTACGTTATCAAGCGAGTACGCTGCGTAGTTCTTGTAGCCCATCAGCTCGGCCTTCTCGGCACGCAGCTTGGCTATCTGTACAACCTGCGGAAAGGTGTTGAAGGCGCCCGTACCGTCGGTGCGGTGGACGGAAGCGTTGTAAACGCGCTCGCGCAGGCCGCGGTTCCGGAGGCCGGAGAGTATGGGCTGCTGCGTTGTGTTGGTGATGACGATGCAGTAAGCAGCCTTGCCGCCGCGGCTCTGGGCGTCCTTGCGACACTGCGCCAGGTCGCTCTCGCTGAGCCCGGCCAGCTCTTTGGCGTCATCGACCCACACGGCCACCTCGCCCGCAGCCTTGGGGAGCGTGTTGCCGAAGTCCTGTTGCAGCTTGGCCAGCTGGCGGTTGATGTCCTGCATGCGGGCCATCTTGTCCTGCGGCAGCAGTGCTCCGGCACGCACGAAGCTCTTGTACACCTCGTCAAGCAGGCGCAGGTCCTCGCCCCGGAGCGCCTGTCGTTCGTGGTCGTACACGTATTTGATGCGGCCGAAGAGCTTTCCGTTGAACTTTATCTCGTTCTCGAAGTCGGTCAGCAGGGGTATAATCTCGGCCTCGGCCTTCTCTATTTCGGGTGTCTTGTCGGCCTCCGTCACGCAGAAGAAGATGCTGCTCACGCGGTCGAGCGTACGTCCGCTCTTCTCGTAGGCCAGCACGGTGTTGGCAAAGGTTGGCCGTTGCTTGTTGTCTGTGATAGCGGCAATCTCGCCCCGTTGCTGCTCGATGGCGGCCTTGAGTGCCGGTAGGTAGTGCTCGCCCTTGATTCTGCTGAAGTCGGGCGCGCCAAAGGGTAATGTACTTGGTTTCATAAGCGGGTTGTTGGCCACTTTGTTTTCACGTTGCGGTGTCCCCGTTGCGGCTCCGGCTGCAAGTACCGAGCAGGCCAGACCGGTGGCGAGGAGGAGTTTGTTAAGATGGATTTTCATCATTGCTGTACCGTTTAAACAGTTCTTGAGTGACTATTATAATAAGGTAACAAAGATAAGAAAAAAACGCTTCCGCCCAAATGATTGCCCCAACTTATTCTTCCGCCTGCGCGGAGGCTTCCTGGCAGCGGGCTGCGGAGCGGGCTTTCGGCCTCCGTTCCTCCACTGGCAGCACGGCCGCTGCAGCCCCATCGGCAGGGCCCTCGGCAGGTGCCGGTTTCACGGAGCTATGCTTCAAGCCTCTTGAAGGATAGCTCCAAGGCCCTTGAAGGGCACATTCAAGCGCCTTGAAGCATAGCTCCGCCGCAACCGCCTTGTACAGGCACTTGCGGCGGGGGTGGCAGGCAGCTGCCCGCGAGGCTTCTGCAGGCAGGCTGGGAGAACCTGCGCAGACAGCCCGATGAGGCGGAGGGAGGCTGTGACAATCTGGCAATTTGACAGAAACTTCTGACATTCTGCCGCTTTTGGCACGGCCTTTGTTAGTTGCCCTGTAGCCTATCGCGCAAAGTGGTGGGCAGAACAAGCATAGAATAATAATAAAAACAACATACAAGATTATGGCAAAGATTATTGGAATAGACTTAGGTACTACTAACAGCTGCGTGTCCGTATTCGAGGGAAACGAGCCTGTAGTCATCGCAAACAGTGAAGGTAAGCGCACCACCCCGTCGGTAGTGGGCTTCGTAAAGGACGGCGAACGCAAGATTGGCGATCCGGCCAAACGCCAGGCCATCACCAACCCAAAGAACACGGTGTACTCCATCAAGCGCTTCATGGGCGAAACCTACGACCAGAGCCGCAAGGAAGCAGAACGCGTGCCCTTTACGGTCGACAACGAAGGTGGCTATCCGCGCGTCAACATAGACGGCAAGAAATACACCCCGCAGGAAATTTCGGCCATGATACTGCAGAAGATGAAGAAGACTGCCGAGGACTATCTGGGGCAGGAAGTGAAGGATGCCGTCATCACGGTGCCGGCCTATTTCTCCGATTCTCAGCGTCAGGCAACCAAGGAGGCCGGTGCCATTGCCGGACTGAACGTGCGCCGTATCGTCAACGAACCTACGGCCGCAGCCCTCGCCTATGGCGTAGACAAGTCTAATAAGGACATGAAGATTGCCGTGTTCGACCTTGGCGGCGGTACGTTCGATATCTCTATACTGGAGTTCGGAGGCGGTGTGTTCGAGGTGCTCTCCACCAACGGCGACACTCACCTGGGCGGTGATGACTTCGACCAGGTTATCATCGACTGGCTGGCACAGGGCTTCAAGGCCGACGAAGGCATCGACCTGACCAAGGATCCCATGGCCATGCAGCGCCTGAAGGAGGCTGCCGAGAAGGCCAAAATCGAGCTGTCGAGCTCTTCTACCACCGAAATCAACCTGCCCTACATCAGCGCCGAGGGCGGTGTACCCAAGCATCTGGTGAAGACACTCACCCGTGCACAGTTCGAACAGCTGGCCCACGAGCTCATCCAGGCCTGTCTGGTGCCCTGCCAGAACGCCATGCGCGACGCCAAGCTGCAGACTTCTGACATTGACGAAGTAATCCTCGTAGGCGGTTCGAGCCGTATCCCGGCTGTTCAGACGCTGGTGAAGAACTACTTCGGCAAGGAGCCCTCAAAGGGCGTGAACCCCGATGAGGTGGTTGCAGTGGGTGCTGCCATCCAGGGCGCCATCCTGAACAAGGAGAACGGAGTGGGCGATATCGTGCTGCTGGACGTTACTCCACTGACCCTTGGTATCGAGACCATGGGCGGCGTGATGACCAAGCTCATCGACGCCAACACCACCATCCCGTGCAAAAAGAGCGAGACTTTCTCTACCGCGGTGGATAACCAGACGGCCGTTACCATCCACGTGCTGCAGGGCGAACGCCCAATGGCAGCGCAGAACAAGAGCATCGGCCAGTTCAACCTCGAGGGCATCGCACCGGCTCGCCGCGGCGTTCCGCAGATTGAAGTGACGTTCGACATCGATGCCAACGGCATCCTCAACGTCAGCGCCAAGGACAAGGCAACGGGTAAGGAGCAGGCTATCCGCATCGAAGCCAGCAGCGGTCTGAGCAAGGAAGAGATAGATCGCATGAAGGCAGAGGCCGAACAGAATGCCGCTGCCGACAAGGCCGAACGCGAGAAGGTGGACAAACTGAACCAGGCCGACTCGATGATTTTCACCACCGAGAACTTCCTGAAGGACAATGCCGACAAGATTCCGGCCGACCAGAAACCCGCCATCGAGCAGGCTCTCCAGCAGCTCAAGGACGCCCACAAGGCTGCCGACGTTGCCGCCATCGACACTGCCACCGCCGCCCTTAACCAGGCCGTCCAGGCTGCCAGCGCCCAGATGTACCAGGGAGGTGCAGGCCCGCAGCCCGGTGCTTCCCAGCCCGGAGCCGATGCCGGCCAGCAAGAACAACCCAAACAAGACGACACCATCCAGGATGCAGACTTCGAGGAGGTCCATTGATGGAAGTTAAACATCCATAAATAAACCATAAAGAAATCCGTGTAACTCAATCAGTTGCACGGATTTTTAATTTTTGTTAATTCTGATATTTCTCTTGTTTTATAGCGATTTTTGGCGTAAATTTGCAACGAATTTGTACCAAAACTTATTTTGCAATGACACACAACAAAAATATACATGTAAAATCTACGAGCGAAATTTGGCTTGTTTTAATCTAATTTTGAGTATGGCAAGAGCAAAGTTTGAAATCAAGAGAAAATGCGAAATCTGTGGCGCATGGTTTTATGCCAAAACCGTTGAGTCTAGGTTTTGCTCAAAGAAGTGTAGTGAGATTGCAAGCAAGAAGAAAAAAGCAGAGATTGAAAAGTTGGCGAAACTTGAAGAGTTGGTTGCCAATATCCCAGATTCCAGAGATTACATCAGCGTTCAAGAGGCTGTTGCCATGTTTTCTGTTAGCAAGGACACTATTTATCGTCTCATCCGCAAAGGGACAATTCCATGTGTGAATTTGGGGAAACGCCTTATCCGGATAAAAAAGTCTGACTTGGAAAATATGTTTGGCGGTAGAGAGTATGTACTTGACAACACCTTCAAACCCTTGCCTAAGCTTTACAACATGGAGCCAGAGAATTGTTATACGATTGGTGAAATCTCTGAGAAATACCATGTGAACGACAGTACTGTTTATCTTCATATTCGTAAGTACTCCATCCCCATCCGTCAGATTGGGAACTATGTGTATGCGCCCAAAGAAGACATTGATAACCTTTACAAATCAGGCAAGCCATGAAGAAATCATTTACTAATACCCGCGTAACGGTCAGGTTGCGCAAGTCAGATTATTATGATGAATGGTACCTCTATCTGGAAGCTTATCCTGTTCAAGTGGAGGGAAAGGATAAGCCACAGCGAGTGAGAGAGTACATCAACCGTTCTATTAAAACACCTATCTGGGACAAGTCGCGAACAGCTCGGACTGGCTCAGATGGGAAAGTAACCTATAAGCCTAAGCGTGATTTGAATGGTATAATTCTCTGCAAGTCAGAGTTAGACCAGGAGAATTGTCTCTACGCAGACCGCATCAGAGCCATTCGCCAAAAGGAATACGACACCAAAGACCTCTATTCTGATGCCGATGCAGCAATGGCAGAACAAGTGGAGAAATCAAGATGTGATTTCATCGCTTACTTCAAAAAGTTGGCGAACACTCGTAATACCAATAATGCAGATAGTGTTTATAATACTTGGTTCCGAGTATATGAATTATTGAAGCTATTTGCCGATAACCAGCCGTTACTGTTCGGCTCAATCAATCTACAAATGATAGAGAAAGTTAGGCAATTCCTTTTGGTGGCTCCCAAGGGTGCAGGAAAGAAAGGAATAATTTCCCAAAACACGGCTTCATCGTATTTCGGCATCTTTAAGACTGCCTTGAAGCAGGCTTTTATCGATGGTTACTTTATGGTTGACATTGCTGCCAAGGTCAAAGGCATTCAGGAGCAGGAAAGCAGACGCGAGCATCTGACAATGGAAGAACTTAACCAACTGGCTGCAACACCATGTAGTAATCCTGTTATCAAGAGAGCTGCCTTGTTCTCTGCACTTACAGGTCTCCGGCATAGTGACATCATGAAGATGACCTGGCAAGAGATTACTAAAGAAGGCGAACACTATCGCATCAATTTCACTCAACGCAAGACTAAAGGTGTGGAATACATGCCAATATCCGACCAGGCATATCAACTTTGTGGAGAGCCCGGGCATCCTGACGAACTCGTTTTCGGTGGACTTCCACAGCCATCCTGGATTTCAAAACCAGTTGAACGTTGGATAAAAGCTGCTGGCATCAAGAAGCATATCACCTTCCACTGCTTCCGCCATACATACGCTACGCTCCAGTTGACCAGCGGCACAGACCTCTATACCGTCAGCAAAATGTTGGGCCATACCAATGTTCGCACGACACAAGTCTATGCAAAGGTGGTTGACGAGAAGAAAGAACAGGCTGCTGACACCATAAAACTGAATGTAGATTTCAATAATTGAGGCAAATCTGCCTCCTTCATATTAGGGACAAGACTCTTGACATCTCAAGAATCTTGTCCCTTTTTTGTGTCCAACACCCTATTTTGATGGTGAAACGATGGTGGAAATGCCCCACCATCGTCCCACCATGCTTTCACTATTCAAAAATATTTTCCCTTTAAAGTTATTTAACACGTTTGATTTTCAGTCTGTTAGGATGAATTTGACAGAACTCTCGTGGTGATAGGATGGTGAATCATTCCACCACAAATCCACCATTCAAAGCACCGATACTTTTGCAGTCGCTTTCACTCGAAAGTGGCTGTTTTCATATTGACGGCAGCCAATCTTAAAAACCATATTGATATGGCCGAAATAACTTATTCATTTGATGCTATGCCAAAGATTTTGGCAGACATCGCCCAAAGATTGGAGGTCATGGAACGCAAGATTGATGCTCTGCAATCAGTTCCGAGAGAGGATGCCGACGCATGGCTGAATCTGAAAGACCTTTGTAATTATCTTCCCAATCATCCAGCCGAACAAACGGTATATGGCTGGACAAGCACTCACTTTATCCCTTATCATAAGAAAGGGAAAAGTATTGTATTCCGCAAATCGGAAATAGACGAATGGCTTCGCAATGGCAAGCGGAAGTCTATGGGGGATTTGGAGAAGGAGGCACAAGCGTTTGTCAATTCTAAACGGAAAGCGAGGTGTGTATGAATGTACTAGAACTCACTAACAAAGTGCGAATGGAAGCCGAAGACGTTAAACGCATCGGCCTTCCCCTCGATGCCTTCCCGCAGAAGCTGCAGGACATCATCTTTGAGGTGGCCCGCATAGAGCAGTTCGATTTGGAGTATCTAACCATGAGTATGCTATCGGCAGCAGCTATCGCCATCGGCAACAGTTGTCACATCCGCATCCGTGGTTCGTGGAAGAGTTGCCCAGCCCTGTATGTCATCCTGATAGGAAGACCTGGGCAGGGCAAAACTCCACCACTTGACTACGCGTTCCGTCCACTTCAAGAACATGACTTCCTTCAGGTCAGCAAGTTCATTGAAGAGAACAAACGCTATGCAGAGCTGAATGCCGGGAACAAAGGCAATGCCACTGATACCGACAAACCAGTTCTCGTGCAGACCATCCTCTCCGACCTCACACAGGAGGCCATGATGCGAATCCATAATGATAATCAGCGTGGTATCGTAATTCTTGTGGATGAAATCATGGGGTTCTTCAACAGTATCTATCGATACAATGACAGTCCCTTACTAACCCAGCTGTTGACCGCCTATAGTGGCAAGCCCTTGAAGGTGTCCCGTTGTAATAACCCCGTTCCCATCATCATTCCACATCCTTGCATCAATATTATCGGTACTACCCAGACGCAGCGCATTGGTGAACTCTTCACGAAAGAGAATGTATCAAGTGGATTGATAGACCGAATTCTGTTCCTTCATCCCAAGAATCGGGACATTCCTAAGATGGAGGAGAACCCTGATGCAGGTATGCAAGGGAACGACAGAGCTGAGAGTGTCTATCGGAAGTGGAAAGCGATTATTGATAAGCTGCTGGCATTGGAACCCGACCACGATGAGAAAGGCGTTATCATACCCAAGGTGTTAGACATGAGTGAAGATACCTACAGGTGCTTTGCAAAATGGAAAAACACCCTCATTGAGAAAGCCAATAGCTTTGAAGATGAAAGACTCATTGACAGTCGTATGATGAAAGCAGATTCCAATGTGGCCCGACTTGCTTTGGTTTTCCAGCTCTTGGGCTGGGCTTGTGACGAAATCCACATGCAGCACATAGATGTCTGCTCTGTCCAGGCTGCCATCCGCATGTATGATTATCTGGAGCTCTCGTATCAGAGCATCAAGTCGCACATCCAAACCGATTCCATGCCTCCTTTGAAGAAAGCCTTTCTTGATTTAATACACCCAGATTTCACTACAGCTGATGCAATCAAAGCAGGAGCAGAAATAGGCATCTGTGAGAGTACAGTCAAAAAGGATCTTGCAAAGATGTGCGAAGAACAGATTCTTCAGAAAACGGCACATGGCGTTTACAAAAAACTACTCTGATACACTCGATACATTTTACACTTTACATTTTCCCAAAGTGTAAAAGTGTAAAGTTCCATCGTGTAAGGACCATTGTTCAATAATCTAAAGAAACAAAACAATGAACGAGTATAGATTCCATTTACAGAAATACAAGGCAGGAAGGAACACAAAACAAACGTGTCCCCAATGCGGCAGAAGGAAATGCTTTGTCAGGTATGTTGACGAAGAAGGTAAGATTGAGTTCCCCGACTATGTGGGAAGATGCGACCATGAGGATTCGTGTGGTTACCATTATACGCCCAAAGACTTCTTCAGGGACAACCCAGACTTGAAACCTAACGACTTTGAGAATGATACATGGAAATATGATAAGACGAATAAGTCCGTCATGGTTAAGCCAGAACCAGAGGTCACGTCTTTCATGTCAACTGACATAATGCGAAAGACTCTCTCGCATTATGACATCAATCCCTTATACCAGTTCCTATGCAAGACTATCGGAAAGGATGCAGCCAACAGACAATTTGAACACTACAAGGTGGGAACTTCCAAGAAATGGGGAGGCGCTACCGTCTTTTGGCAGATTGACAAAGATAGCAACGTCCGCTCAGGAAAGCTGATGGGGTACAATCCCAAGGACGGACACCGTATCAAAGAGCCGATACCACAAGTCTGCTGGGTACACACTGAACTGAAACTGTCAGACTTCCATCTGAAGCAATGCCTGTTTGGAGAACATCTGCTTGCCACATCTTCTGCCACTATCATGTTGGTGGAAAGTGAGAAGACCTGCCTGATAGCATCCCACTTCATGCCGGATTTCCTTTGGCTCGCTACAGGTGGTAAGGACGGGTGCTTCAATGAGGAGACCATGCAGGTGCTCCATGGCAGGGATGTGATTCTGATGCCAGATCTGGGGGCGACAGAAAAGTGGGCCAAGAAGTCCGCTATCCTCACTCCCATCTGCAAGAGCGTGACCGTTTCAACTGTTTTGGAACAGATGGCGACTGATGAACAGCGTGAAGCAGGACTTGACATTTCTGACTTTCTCCTGATGCAGGAAACTAAGCAGATGATTCTCCAGCGAATGATTGAACGCAATCCTGCACTTCAAAAACTCATTGATGCACTTGGTTTGGAAGTGATGGACTCATCACAATGCGATGAAATTCCAACAAAAGTTGAGTCGGAACCACAACTCAACAGGCTGACAATAATCCAGACAGAAGGAAAAAGTGCGGAGGATTTAAGCTCGACACAGGAGCAACGTTGGCATGGAAGGAATGCAGAATGCCACAAGTGCAAGCTCTCGCATGAGGGCATCAATGGCACCTATTGTGGCAAACTTCACCGCTATGTCGAGTACGGAAAGGGTAACTGCGGCATAGAATCCGAAGCTCCTCCTGCTCCCGAGTAAATGCTGCGTCGAAAGGGATTACCAAATAATCCCATAACATAATATGGACTTTTAGATTCGCCACACCCCAAGGTGTACTCCCTTAAAAAGTCCCATTATGCTCTCCGAGGGTTGGTTCATCGCTATAAAGTAGCGTCGCCGCACATGGCAAGAACCAGAAGCAAAATGCATCTGTGAGGGAGTGACTCTCTCCCTCAACCCTCCACTCAGGTTCCACCCGAGACCCAAATTTCACCTAATCACTAATTCTAAAAAATGTATTATGTCTAAAGCCAAAAATAATATACCCCGTGCGGCCATTCATGTTGGCGCACCATCCAAGTCCTTTTCTGCTGCGGAAGGCTACGAGCCTGAACGCAGAGGGTGGGACGAGAACACCTATCGTCTGAAGAACCAGGACACAAACAACCATTACGATTTCTCACGTAAGCATCTCAACTTTGAGATTAACAGCCGAGGCGAAATCGTTCCTCTTGGTTCCAATCCCGTGCCACTTCATGAGCGTTTGCAGAAACGCTTAGATGAACTTAAATTCAAGCCCTATATGGACAAGAACAATCCCTTGGGCATCTCCGATAATAGCCCCAACTGTACCGTCGGCATCATCGTCAGTGGTGACCATGATGTGCTGACCCGACTAGCCTTCGGTGATCAAGAAGTGGACTTCACCCTGCAACAGAGTAATGCCCATGTTGTATTGAAACAAGGTATCAAAGACTGGGCATTGGACACCTACCGTTGGGCATGTGACCGATGGGGATCTGAGAACATCATTGGTTTTGATGTTCATCTTGACGAAACCACACCACATATCCAGATCCAGACCATTCCTGTTGCCAAGACAAAAGCCAGAGGTCGTGCATCTGCCAAGTATGTGCATAAGGACGACAAGTCGAAGGTAATCTCCCATAAGGAATGGAAGAAACTGCCTGAAGAAATCCGCTCGAACTTCGTAAAAACAGAAGTCGAACGGAGGGAAAAGGAATGTGTATCATACGCCCGTGTATGGGGTGAAGACAAATATGCTGTAGGAAAGACGTACTACCAGATGCACACCGACTACTATAACGAGGTCGGGCACAAGTACGGTCTGGAGCGTGGTGATGACATTGCCATGCTGCCAGGTGAGGAACAACGTGAACGTGTCCACAAGAGCAAGGCCGTGTTAGAGGCTGAGCGCCAGGCCAAGGATGCCATAGCCAGGAACCAGATGGAAAATGAACGCCTGGAAGGTCAGAAGGAGAAGATGGCGGGTGAGGTGCAAGACATAAAGAAGCAAAAGGAAAGTTTGGAAGAGCAGAATGACAAGTTAGCGGGTGAGATACAAAACAAGGAGTACCGTAAGGAAAAACTGGAAGGCAACATCTCTCAGCTGGAAAACTATGCTGCGGCATTGGACATCAAGGAAGAAGGCCTCATTGTGCCGACCTTAAAGACAGACCCACTTGTAAAGGATGCTTGGGATGCCATAAAAGAAGAATTGGGTAAGCCCATCCCCGCCTTCGGACAGAAGGAATGGAGAGAGGAACGGCGCAAGGCGATTAAGGGCATCCTCACAAACATGCAGACTGCACTCATGCAAGCCAAGGATGTCCAGAAGCAGGATATACTTAAACTGGGGAAGGCACTCTACAATAAAGCCATGCAGAATGTAAGAGCCATCATTGAGCAGAACAAGCAGCTACAAAAGGAGAATGGCCGATTGACAGAAGAGAACGATGTCCTCAGGAAGCGGATAGCCTCGATGGACGAGAATGCCATCACCCGGCTTCGGGACAAGAAGGATGCAGAAATCAAGGAACTACAGGAGCGACTTGGAAAAGCCGAGTCTGAGGCAATTCGTTCAGGCAACAAGGCATATAGTGAGCATCAGAAGGCCGAAAGCGCAGAAAGCCAAGTCCGGGAAATGCTGGACATCCCGGAAATCAAAGAAATCTGGGAGGGCATACAGCAGAAAAAGGAAGCCTTCTCGAAGCAGATTGACAAATGTATTGAAGAGGGAATTGCAGCCATCAGAGATTATGCAGATGGCAAGGACAACGACTTCCAGCCAAAGCAAGGTAATGCAGTTGCGTGGGGCATCATTGCTGAAGCATTCAAGTATGGCCTTGATTCAACCGACGAAAAGCAACGCAGGATGGCAACAGGCTATCTGCTAGAGAAAGTGTCGTGGACTGGCATCGCATCAGAATTCAAAAGAGATCTTACCGCTGCCCGAACCAGACAACTCTGTGACGCGATGACGGTTACCAAAGATTTGATGGCGAATCTACTCCTCTCTGCTGGCGGTAGGAGTGGCATTAGTACAGGTGGGGGTGGTTCCAACGGTGAACTTACCAACTGGGACGGTACGAAGAAAAAGACTGGCTGGGGCATCTAAATCCAAAATTCAAAAAAGTTAGTCTCATCGTCTAAGTTTAATTAGTAGTTTTCGGATATTGTGAGGAAGGCAGAAGGTGTCTGACCCCATCGAACATATTGTGTCATTTGGAAGTGTCGGGACGGAATAGTCATAGCATAAAAGGTATTTGGTTCACATATTATTAGATGTACGGTATCTCTATAAGTATGATAAATAGAGATAGTTCGTTTGGGCAGGATACTCGGCAGCAAGGGTATCAATCTGGTTGACTGTTGGCATGATGCCCAACTCTTGGCGCCATTTCCGGACCGTAAGTCCAGCCCGCTCCATCTTCATGTCTGCTTCGAGGCCAAGAGCACGAGCAATCTGGAAGTCGGAGAAGCCATAAGTCTTTGCTTCAAGCAACAACGTGGAGAACTCCGGGGCTTCGATGGCTTCAAGAAATTCAGAATACTCTGAGCCAGAATAGTATTCCGCTAACCAAGAGAACTCTTTCAGCCTCTCATTGACCAGCATGATGTGCCTGAGCTTCTCGAGAGTGTAAAGTAAACTGTGTCAGGCACCAATAAAAAAGTAGTTTAACACGTTTATTTTAAGATGGCAAACGAAGAAATAGATTACAAGTT